>NZ_JAQYXB010000678.1:0-536 GCF_036322405.1 Streptomyces sp. SP17BM10
CACAGCTGGTTGGCGCCGCCGTTGCAGTCGTAGATGTCGATCTTGGTGCCCGGGGCGGTCTGGTTGTTGTAGGCGTCCAGGCACTTGGTGCCGCCGTAGACGGTCAGCTGGCCGGCCGGGGTGTAGGTCCACTGCTGGTTGCCGCCGCCGTTGCAGTCCCAGATGTCGGGCTGGGTGCCGTTGGCCTGGCTGGAGAACGGGAGGTCCAGGCAGCGGCCGGAACCGGTGCCGAGCAGCGCGCCGGTGCGGGTCCACTGCTGGTTGGCCGCGCCGGAGCAGGTCCACAGGGAGATGGCGGAGCCGTTGGCGGTGGCGGCCTGCGTTATGTCGACGCACAGGCCGGACTGGACACCGGTGACGGTGCCGTCGGCGTTGCGGCGCCACTGCTGGTTGGTGCCGCCGTTGCAGTCGTAGATGTCGATCTTGGTGCCCGGGGCGGTCTGGTTGTTGTAGGCGTCCAGGCACTTGGTGCCGCCGTAGACGGTCAGCTGGCCGGCCGGGGTGTAGGTCCACTGCTGGTTGGCGCCGCCGTTGCA
>NZ_JAQYXB010000679.1:0-314 GCF_036322405.1 Streptomyces sp. SP17BM10
CGCAACCGGCCAAACCCCCACCACCCCCCCCACCGCCCCCACCGCCAGGGCCAGCACCACCCCACCACGACCCCCCACCGCCGCCGCACCCCCCCCCCCCAACACCCCCACCACCCCCCCCAAGTGCTCCACCCCCCCCACCCCCACCCCCCCCCCCCCCCCCCCCCCCCCCCCAAGGAGGGCGTCACCCCCCACAAACACAAACCACCCCCACAGCCCCCCACCCCCCCCCCCCCCCACCCACCCCCCCCCCCCCCACCACCACCACCAACCACCACCACACACACAACACCCCACACCCCCGCAAAAAACAC
>NZ_JAQYXB010000680.1:0-206289 GCF_036322405.1 Streptomyces sp. SP17BM10
CGGCCGCACCCTCGGCCCCATCGCCAAACCCAAGCAGATCAAAGTCGTCGGCGAACTCCCCAAGACCCGCTCCGGCAAAATCATGCGCCGCCTCCTGCGCGACATCGCCGAAGGCCGCGAAGTCGGCGACACCACCACCCTGACCGATGCCGCCGTGATGACGTCCATCCAGGCCCAGCTGACCGACGCTTCGCCCCATAGCTGATCCCCCGGCGAGGGGCCGCTCACCGGTGCGAACCGGTAAGCGGCCTCTCGCCATCGAACTCCCGCTAGGAACACCCGAGTTGTCGTGTCGACCGTACTCGCCCGGATCCCCTGCCCCCTGATCGGCTGCGACGGCCCGACCGGGCAGTACACCCGTGTGGTTTTGTGATCTCGTGCCCGAAGCGGGCTGTGGCTGAGCGCGCTTACTGTCACGAATACTGTCACGAAGGGAAGCGGCAGGTGGCGTTACTCGCTCCGGGTGGGCTCGGGCCGGAGTGCGGTGACGAACCGCAGGAGGCGTTCGTTGACCAGCTCGGAACGCTCCAGGTTGAGGCCGTGGCCGGCCCGCTGAACGATCTCGGCCTGAACATTCGGGATCAGCGCGGTGACCCGCTTCAGAACACGGTGCGGCCGGAGCAGGGCGCTTCGGCGTCCGAGCAGGACGAGGGTGGGCAGTTGGATGGAGCTCAGTTCCTCGTCGGTGAACGGTCGGGCCACAGGACGGGTGTTCGGCTTGTAGGTCCGCATGCCCATCATCAGCGGAGCGATCATCTGGGGCGGTGAGCTGAGGGCGGGGTTGGCGAGCAGGCGCCCCAGAGCGGGTCGGAGCGGGCGCGGGGCGAGCATTCCGAAGCCTCCACGGGGTTGAGTCAGGTCGCCAACCGACCGCTGGTGCCATGCATGGCATTCATGGGTTGCGTGGACTCCTGAAGATCGCGCGATGGCCGTGGGTCATGGCCTAGACGCCGCCCGCTGGCCGTCGCCTGCAACACACGGGTGCGGATCAACCAGGGGCGGACCGCTGCCCGCGCGGATACGGTCGCTGACCGCCTGCCCGCCTCGGCCTGGCACCGGCACATCACCCTGGCCATGCTCGCCCTGGCCTTCCTGGCAGCCCTCGCCGCCGACACGACACCGGCCAGACCCACCCGGCAGAACCGGCACGTCCGCAGCACCGACCCGATCGACCTGACCGTCCCGGAGATCCGCCACCTGCTCGGCGCCCTACTGGACGTACGAACCACATCCCCGCACAGACTGCTGCACTGGTCGAGCTGGCACAGACACCACCAGGCCGCAGCACGCCGCAGTCACAATCTGCGACGAATCCCCGCTCCCATCGCGTAGATCACGAAACCGCACTGGAGCACCAGGACGCGAGGTGCAGGACCTCCCCGTCCCGCAACCCGAGCGACAGGGCCGTGTCGCCTGGCCGGAGCACCGCACCACCGATCCGCCGGAGCGCCCAGCCCTCGTCACCGTCACCCGCACTGGCACCGTCACCGTCACCGGCACTGGCACTGGCACTGGCACCACCAAGGCACCGAACCAGCACGGGAACGAGCCCCACGACCGGAACGGTGACCGGAAGAGCCACCTCGAGGAGCCCCTCCGGCCCCACGACGGTCAGCCGACGGACGGCGTGCTGGGGCGAGATGGCGGTCAACGTGCCGGTCATGGTGCTCCTCGGATGCGCGAACAACGGGAACGATCGACTCGGGTACCCACGCACCACGCCGTCTCCCGGTCCCTCCACCCTAGAAACCGAGCGGCCCGAGGACATGACGACCGCCACCGACAGAATTGCGCCCCCGGACCGAAACCCTTCGGCACCCCCGTCTACCCCGCCCGGCGCCCCGGTGAACAGTGATCAGCTCCCGGTCCAGGCGACGGTGGCGGCTCTCGGGCACCTCACGGCGTAGCTTCCCCGAGCGTCCCAACGCCCGACGGCATGACGCTCCCGAGCCAGAGGGTGTCCCGGGCGCGGGTCATGGCGACGAAGAGTCGGCTCCGGGCGAGTTCCGCGTGTTCCGCCGCCACCTCTGCGCCTTCGTCGGCCCCGCTTTGGAGGGCCTGGTCGTGGCACGGCAAGTAGACGTGCTTGAACTCCAGTCCCTTGGCCCTGCGATACGTCCCGATCTTCACCGCCTCGACAGGCCGGCCCTCGTACTGTTCAAGCGAGACGACGGGCACTTCCGCCTCGATGATCCGGGCGGATTCTCCCGCACAAAGGTCATGCGAGGGAAGCCAACCACACGGCATCGGCGCTGAACGTCAGGCCAACCCGTGAAGTCACTCATATGAGCCAATCGATGGTCATGTCCGGTGCCTGAGGCCCTACTTGAAGCTACGCTTCGACGCCTTGAGCAAGGGATCGGAATGAGCCCGCACGGCCTCGGCAGGCGCCGGGCCGAGGCATTCACCCACGCAGGCAGGGGATTTGGTGACCGGCGACGGACTCGACGGCAGTTGTCAGCGGACGGAGGTCGTCGTCATCGGCGCCGGCATGTCCGGAATCGCCGCCGTGATCGCACTGCACCAGGCCGGAATCGACGACGTCGTGTTGCTGGAGAAGACCGGCCGCCTCGGCGGCACCTGGCGCGACAACACCTATCCCGGATGCGGCTGCGACGTGCCGTCCGTGCTCTACGAGTACTCCTTCGCCCCCCATTCCTGGAGCCGGTCCTTCGCCGCCCAGCCCGAGATCCTCGGCTACCTCGAAACCACCGCGGAAACGCACGGCGCCGAAAAGGCGATCCACTACGGCACCGAAGTCCTCGCCGCTCACTGGGACCCGGACACCCACTTCTGGCACCTGAGCACCACGGCGGGCACCTGGACCGCCCGGGCGGTCATCATCGCCACCGGCCCCTGGCACCGTCCCCGCTACCCCGACATTCCCGGGCTCGACGGCTTTCCCGGCGCCGTCTTCCACTCCGCCGACTGGGACCACGGCACCGACCTGACCGGGCGCCGCATCGCGGTGGTCGGCACCGGAGCGTCCACCGTCCAGTTCCTGCCGGAGATCCAGCCACAGGCCGCCCACATCGATGTCTTCCAGAGCACACCACAGTGGGTACTGCCGAAACCGGACCACCCGCTCTCCCCCCGCCTCCGCCGATTCCTCGAACGCCGCCCGGCGGCACGCCGCCTCCTGCGCCGCGTGCAGCACTGGACGCAGGAGACGATCGGTGTGCCCCTGCGTCACCCGAGACTGCTGGCACCCCTGGAAGCCGTGGCCCGCCTCCACCTGCGCGCCGCCGTGCCCGACCCCGCGCTCCGCGAGGCCCTGACCCCGCGCTACCGCCTCGGCGGCCGCCGCCTGATCGCCTCCAGCACCTACTACCCCGCCCTCACCCGGCCCAACGTCCAGCTGCGCCCCACCCGCGTGACCGCAGTCCACGGCTCCCAGGTCATCGGAGCCGACGGCACCCGCACCACCGCGGACGCGATCATCCTCGCCACGGGTTTCCACGTCGGTGACCTCGCCCTGGCTCCTCGCCTGCACGGCCTCCACGGCACCACCCTCGCCCAGACCTGGGCCGACGACCGCCGTGCCTACCTGGGCACGAGCATCAGCGGATTCCCGAACCTCTTCCTTCTTCCCGGCCCGAACATCCTCACCGGCACGAGTGCGGTCCCGACCGTCGTCGAGGCACAACTCCGCTACATCACCACCGCCCTCAACCACCTGTACGCCAGCGGGAACACCGCACTGGACGTCACACCGGAGGTTGAAGAGGCACACCACAACGCCCTCCAGCACGCACTCCGGGGCACCGTGTACAACACCAGCGGCTCCAGCTACTACTTCGGAGTCCCGGGTGTGAACACCTTCTGCTGGCCCTGGTCCGCCGGCAGGCTGGTCAAGCGCCTGCACACCTTCACCCCGGACTCCTACATCTGGACCAAACAGCAGCGTGACCCGCGCATCGGCAGGCCCACCGGAGGAGCAGTGGTACCACCCCCAGCCTCGCGGCAGCGCGCTCACCGACTCACCGCCGAACGCCGCACGCCGTAGCTGCGGCCCCAGGCCCGCTCGCCCCGACCGCCGCTGGCTTCCGAGCGCGCTGGGCCTCTCGGTGATCACTGAGGCACCAGGGCGCCGGAGATCTGGCCCCGTTGGCCCAACGTCCTTTCTCCGAAGGTACGGTGAGCGGCGATGAGGTCGCGGTACCAGGCTCAGGAGGCCCTCGGGGTGCGGGTGCCGAGTGGTGTGGTCGCCGTGGACGAGGCCGAAGCGCTGGTGGTAGCCCTCGACCCGTCGAGCGGCCTGTCCAGACCCGGATGATCTCCCGCAGACCCCCTCTCACAGTGGCTCGACCGGCGGTGCATAAGCCCTTCTTGGGGCCCTCGAATTTTCCCTTCTGAAACCGTCATCATAAGTAACATTGCACTCACTCTGTGAAATTTCACAGCCTGAAATATTACCACAGGAGATAACGATTGGATAACAGTGGACTAGACCACCAAGGCCGCGGGCCGACAAATCACCTTCGGATACTGCGTATTGTTGCTCGACGCTCACCACCCATGGGGTAACCGCAAAGTGACCCGGACTTCTCCATTCCGGTTCTGATGTGGCTCTGCCAGACTCCCCGGCATTCGATTTCACCTAACGGGGAGTGAGATCTGACGCATGAGCAGACACCGCAGGAAATCGCGTCGGGCGGCCGTGACGGCAATCGCCGCCGTGCTGGCCGCCGCGGCCACGCTGGGCATCGGCGCCATGGCCCAGGCGGGCCTGGTCAAGGGAACCGTCATCGGAGGCCAGAGCAACTACAGCACCGTCAATGAGCGTGTGCTGCCCTCACTTTCAGCCCGGGTCTCCGGCCAGGCCGCACCGGCCGACCGCATCCCGATGATCTGCCGCACCACGGGGGACACCGTCGAGAATGACAACCGCTGGATCTGGTCCGGCGCCTACTACATCGCCGACGCCTTCATCAGCGAGAACACCGGGAACCTGCCGCTCTGCAGCTCCACCCGGCCCACCAGCTGGACAGCGCTCGACATCACCATGCAGAAGCAGGTCCAGGACGAGTGGTGCTGGGACGCCTCCGGCCTGACGGTCGCCACCTACTGGGGTTACAACCGGTACAACCAGTACGACTTCTGCCGCCTCGCCCAACAGGGCCGCTGGCTGGACTGCAACGACCGACCCGCCACGCTCGACGACATGGCCAACGGCCTGTCCGCCATGGGCTTCCGCAACAGCGGCTACGACCTGAACCGCAACGCCTCGTTCAACGAGGTCACCAACGAGATAGCCAACGGGCGGCCGTTCGCGGTGCGCATCGGCTGGACGTCGGGCGGCGGGCACATGAACGTCATCTACGGCTACGACAGCACCAGCAACATGATCGCCGTAGGCGATCCGTGGCCCAGCACGCAGACGTACACCTGGTGGAACTTCAACACCTATGTCAGCAACGGATCGTTCCAATGGACCCACTCGCGGGTCGGCATCCACGCGTGAGGAGACAACCAACCATGATGACACTGAAGGCGGTTGCCCTCACCGCTGCCGCACTCGTGAGCGTCGGCGTCGCCACCACGACAGCCCGGGCCGACAGCGGGGGCAATGTGCCCGACTACGGCGCCGCTCAGCAGGTGCTGCGCTCCGGGCAGACGCAGAACACCGTCTCCCGCTTCCTCGGCGCCGCGAGGACGGCGACCACCCCCGGAGCCGGGACCGCCCCCGGAGCCGGGACCGGCGCCGACGGCGGCAGTGCGGGCGGGCGGCCGAACTCTCCGAACGTGGCCGCCGCGTCACCGTCGTTCCAACTCAAGGACCCGGTTCCGATGTACGAGCTGTCGGTGGACTTCGTGACGGGCAAGGCCCAGCCGACACCGCAGTACGCACTCAGGCTGTCCTACCTCGCCTCGCGGGTGAGCGCGGCCGACGGTCACCAGGCCACCGTACTACTCGCTCCGCCGGACAAGGCCGGCAGCTGGCGGCTGGCGGGCATCCAGGACGGTGACAACGAGCTCAAGCTCGCCGAACGCACGACCACCGACGCCCGCACCTTCACCGAGCCGCAGATCCACGCCTGGTACCGGCTCACCGAGCGCGGCGACGTCGAGTCGCTCAACAGCGAGGCCACCACAGGCCTCGGCGGCAGACAGAGCCTCCCGCTGGCCGCCTACCAGAAGCTGGTGACGGGCCGGTACGCGGACAAGCTCCCCGGATCCGGCTACGACCGGAACGGGCTCGCCGGAGGGTTCGGGCTGTTCGAGACAGCAGCCGGGTCACCGCCCGGAACGCCGCCCCCGGACCTGCCCGAAGCACGATCAGGGGCGCAGGGTCCGACGACCTCGTCGACCTCTGCCGATCAGTCGTCCCCGACGTCATGGCGGCTGCCGGCGGCCGGCGCCGCCGTGCTGGCCGGCGCCGCGGGACTCTACCTGCGCCTGCGCCGCCGCGGCGCACCGACGGGCTGACACCCGAACGACGGACACACGAGGCACCGGGCGACGGACAACACGCCTTGGGCGCCCGGTGCCTCGTGCTCCCCGAGCAGGCCCGGTGGTCGGCGATGAGGTCGCGCTACCAGGCGTAGGAGGCCCTCAGGGGTGCGACGCTGAGTGGTGTAGTCGCCGTGGACGCAGCCGAAGCGCTGGTGGTAGCCCTCGGCCCGTCGAACAGGGCGTCATCGTGTCCCGCCGCCGGCAGGACGGCTCGACTCGCCCAACGATCATGGTCGTTGGGCGAGCCGTGGCGGCGGACGGCCGCTCATCGGGCGGCCGCCTCGGGTTGCCGGGCCGCCGCGCGCAGCCACCGCTGGTACACCGGGCTGCGCTCGGCCGCGACCCGGTGGGCCGCGCGGACGTGCTCGACCAGTGCCGTCTCCAGGGCGGCCACCGGACCCGCCTGGTGCCAGGCGATCAGGTGCCGGTACCAGAGCGGGTCGCCCGTGATGGGCCGCACGGCGATGCCGGGCAGTTCCTCGTAGGTGGCCTGGCACAGGCTCACCGCGCCGCCGCTGCGGACCAACTCCATCAGCAGCCGCCCCTCCGCCTCGTGCACGGTGCGCATCCGGTGGCCGGTCGCGTGGAAAGTGGTGGACCAGTACTCGCGGACCCGGTCGTCGTCCGGCCGGGGCGACACCCAGTCCTCGTCGGCGAGTTCATCCAGTCCGACCTCCGGCCGGGCGGCGAGGCGGTGGCCCGCCGGCAGGGCGACGAAGACGGGCTCGGTGACCACCGGCCGCAGGACGACGCCGGGCCGCGCGGCCAGCTCGTAGCCGGGGCAGTCGCCGACCACGACGGCTTCGAGGCGGCCGGCCGAGACGTCCTCGATCAGGGGGACGGACGAGCCCTGGGCGCGGGAGACGATCCGGGCCTCGGGGAGGTGGGCACGCAAGGCGTCGATCAGCCCGCCGATCAGCGGGGCGTTGACCGAGCCGAGCCGCAGGCGCGGGACGGGGCTGCTGGAACGGGCCGCCAGGGCGGAGGCGCCCAGCAGTTCGTCGACGGTGGGCAGGACGGCGCGGGCGCGGGTGAGCACGGCCTCACCGAAGGCGGTCGGCACGGCGCCGGTGCGCCCACGATCGAACAACGGCCCGCCCAACATCGCCTCGATCCGGCGCAGTTGGGCGCTGAGCCCGGGCTGGCTGAGCCGTAGTGAGGCGGCGGCGCGGGTGAGGCTGCCGGTTTCGGCGATCGTGCAGATCATCCGGAGATGCCGTATCTCAAGCTCCATAACCGGATGTTATGAACAGCTGGGAGCTCCCGGAAGGGATCGCGCAGGCCCAATCTTGTCCCACATGTGAAATGTCATATCACACCAGAAGGGGACGAATGAGGCCACGAAGAGCCGCATGCGCCCTGGCGGCGGCCCTCGGGCTGCTGTCCGCGGCGGCCTGCACCGGATCGACTGGGGCCGGATCGACCGGGGCCCCCGGGAACGCCGTCCCCGTGAAGGGCGGCACCCTGCACGTCCTGTCCACCATCGACCTGGAACACCTGGACCCGGCCCGCGCGTACGTCACCTCCACCCAGGACGTAGGCCGACTGATCTACCGGACGCTCACCACCTTCGCCCCGGCGCCCGGCCAGGCCGGCGGAAAGATCGTGCCGGACCTCGCCACCGACACCGGCCGTCCCACCGACGGCGCCCGGACCTGGACCTTCACCCTCCGGGACGGCGCGCGCTTCGAGGACGGCCGGACCGTCACCAGCAAGGACGTCAAGTACGGCGTCGAGCGCACCTTCGCCGCCGAACTGCCCGAGGGCCCGCCGTACGCCCGGCTCTGGCTGACGGGCGGCGACACGTACAAGGGCCCGTACCAGGACAAGGCCGGCCTCGCCTCGATCGAGACCCCGGACGAGCGGACCGTCGTCTTCCACCTCAACCGGCCGGTCGCCGACTTCGGCTCGGCCGTGTCGCTGCCGATGTTCGCGCCCGTGCCGCAGGACAAGGACACCGGCGTGGGCTACGACAACCGCCCGTTCTCGTCCGGCCCCTACCGGATCGACGTGTTCGAGCCCAAGAAGCAGCTCACCCTGGTGCGCAACCCCTCGTGGGACCCGGCCACCGACACCGTCCGCAAGGGCCTGCCCGACAAGGTCGTGATCGACCTCAACCTCGACCCGGCCGTGGTCGACCAGCGGCTGATCTCCGGCCAGGGCGAGGACGCGAACGCCGTGGCGATGGAGCCCATCGGCCCGGCCTCGGTCGGACGGGCGCTGGGCGACCCCCGGCTGAAGCAACGCCTGGTCACCGGCGACTCCATCAACACCCGCTTCCTCGGCATCAACACCAGGCACAAGCCGCTGGACGACGTCCGGGTGCGCCAGGCGATCGCGTACGCACTCGACAAGGACGCGCTGCGCACCACCCGTGGCGGCCCGATCGCGGGCGACCTCGCCACCACCCTGCTGCCGCCCACCCTGCCCGGGGCGGCCCCCGAGGACCCGTACCCGAGCCAGGACGGCAAGGGCGACCCGGCCAAGGCCAAAGCCCTGCTCGCCGAGGCCGGACACGCGTCCGGCCTGGAACTCACCCTCGACACCCCGGCCACCGCCGGCGGCAAGGCGCAGGGCGAGGCCGTGCAGGCCTCACTCGCCCGGGCCGGCATCACCGTGCGGATCAACGAGATCAGCTCCTCGGCGTTCTACAGCACCATCGGCAGCCCCTCCCGCGAGCACGACCTGCTGATCGACGGCTGGACACCGGACTGGCCGGGCGCCTCCACCTACCTGCCGATCCTGTTCGACGGCAGGCTGATCACCGTCGAGGGCAACAACAACCGCTCCCAGTACGACTCCCCCGAGGTCGATGCCCGGCTCGACGAGATCGCCGCCGCCGGCGACCCGACCACCGCGCAGGCGGCGTACGGCGAGCTCGCCAAGCGGATCATGCGGGACGCACCCGTCGTCCCGTTCCTCTGGGACCGGGCCGCCGTCCTGGTCGGGCCGAACGTGGCCGGCGCGTACGGGCACACCGCCTTCGTCGGCCGACTCGACCTCGTCTCGCTGGGACTGCGCAGGTGAGCGCCCGCGCCGCCGGGACCACGCACCCGGGTTCCCGCGCGGCCGTGACCGCGCAGGTGACCGTCCTGCGCAGGCTCCTGTCCCAGCGCGCGACAGCGCTCGCACTGGCCGCGGTCACCCTGCTGGTCCTGGTCGCGCTGGCCGCCCCGCTGATCACCTGGCTGACCGGCGGTTCCCCGACCGCCTTCCACGGCGAAGCCGTCGACCCGGCGCTCGGCGGACTGCCCCGCGGTACGGCCGGCGGCATCAGCGCCGCGCACTGGCTGGGCGTCGAGCCGGTCAACGGCCGGGACGTGCTCGCCCGGGTCGTGTACGGCGCGCGCGTCTCCCTGCTGATCGCCGTACTGGCCACCGCCGTCTCCACGCTCCTCGGCACCGCGCTCGGCCTCCTCGCCGGATTCCTCGGCGGCTGGGCCGACACCCTGATCGGCCGGCTGATGGACCTGCTGATGTCCTTCCCCAGCCTGATCTTCATGATCGCCCTGATCTCGGCAGCACCCGGGGCGGACCGTCGGCTGTTGCTGATCATGGTCCTCGGCCTCTTCGGCTGGCCGTACATCGGACGGATCGTCCGCGGGCAGGCGATGGTGCTCGCCCGTGGCGAGTTCGTGGCGGCGGCCCGGGTGCTCGGCGCGTCCCGACGGACACTGCTGCTGCGTGAGGTGCTGCCCAACCTGACCGGGCCGGTGCTGGTGGTGGCGACGATGTCGATCCCGGCCTGCATCGCCACCGAGGCCGGGCTGTCCTTCCTCGGCGTGGGCGTGCAACCGCCCACGCCCTCCTGGGGGCAGATGATCGCGTCCGCCGTGCCCTGGTACGCCTCCGACCCCGCCTACTTCCTCATCCCCGGCGTCCTCCTGTTCGTCACGGTGCTCGCCTTCAACGTGCTCGGCGACGCCGTGCGCGACGCGCTCGACCCCCGGAGCAAGCCACGATGATCCTCTACCTGTTGCGAAGACTGGCCGTCACCGCGGCCATCCTGGTGGTGATCTGCGCCGCCACCTTCGCGATCTTCTACCTGATGCCCGCCGACCCGGCCCAGGGCGCCTGCGGCAAGGCCTGCAGTCCCGAACGGCTCGCCACGATCCGAGCCACCCTCGGGCTGGACCGCTCCTCGTTCGGACAGTTCGGGGACTACCTCGGCGGCATCCTCTCCGGGCGCACCTACGGCAGCGGGGCGACGGCCGTCCAGTGCCCCTTCCCCTGCCTGGGCTTCAGCTTCCAGACGAACCAGCCGGTCTGGGAGATGCTCACCGGCAGGCTGCCCGTCAGCATCTCCATCGCCGTCGGTGCGGCGGCGTTGTGGCTGTCCGTCGGCGTGACGGCGGGCGTGGTGTCGGCGCTGCGGCGCGGAAGTCTGTGGGACCGCGCCGCCATGACGGCCGCCCTCGGCGGGGTCTCGCTGCCGATCTACTTCACCGCTCTGGTGCTCCAGTACCTCCTGGTGGTCCAGCTGAACGTGCTGCCCTACCCGACCGCCGTCCGCCTCACCGAGGACCCGATCGGCTGGGCGCAGTCGATGGTCATGCCCTGGATCACCCTGGCCATGCTCTACGCCGGGGTGTACGCCCGGGTCACCCGCAGCGAGATGCTGGAGAGCCTCGGCCGCAACTACGTTCGCACGGCGCGCGCCAAGGGACTGTCCGAGGTCACCGTGGTCCGCAGACACGCGCTGCGCCCCGCACTGATGCCGATCGTGACCATCTTCGGCATGGACCTCGGCGCGCTGCTGGGCGGCGCGCTGATCACCGAATCGGTCTTCGGCCTGCCCGGCGTCGGCAAGCTGGCCGCCGACGCGATCGCGAGCGCGGACCAGCCGGTGATCCTCGGCGTGACGCTGTTCGCCGCCTCCTTCGTCGTGCTCGCCAACCTGGCGGTGGACCTCGGTTACGCCGCACTGGACCCGAGGGTGAGGGCCGTCGGATGACCTTGCTGACCGTACGGGACCTCACGGTCGACTTCGCGTCAGGCGTCCGGGCGGTGGCCGGGCTCGACCTCGACCTCGCGGCCGGACAGGTCCTGGGCGTGGTCGGGGAGTCCGGCAGCGGCAAGTCCGTCACCAGCCTCGCCGTCCTCGGGCTGCTGCCCCGCGATGTCCGCGTCGGCGGCGAAATCCGCTTCGACGGACGCGAGTTGACCCGCCTCGACCAGCGCGCCCTGCGCCGCCTGCGCGGCAACCGGATCGCCATGGTCTTCCAGGACCCGCTCTCCTGCCTCAACCCGTACTACTCGGTGGCCAGCCAGATCGCCGAGGCCTACCGCGCTCACCACCGGGCCGGCCGGAAGGCGGCCCACCGGGTCGCCGTCCGGATGCTGGAACGGGTCGGCATCCCCGAGGCCGAACGACGCGCCCGCTCCTACCCGCACGAGTTCTCCGGCGGGATGCGGCAGCGCGTGATGATCGCCATGGCGCTGTGCCTGGAGCCGGACCTGCTCATCGCGGACGAGCCGACCACCGCACTCGACGTCACCGTCCAGGCCCAGATCCTCGACCTGCTGCGCGAGCTGCGGCGGGAGACCGGTACCGCGATCATGCTGATCACCCACGACATGGGCGTGGTGGCGGGACTCGCCGACCAGGTCGTCGTGATGCGCGACGGCCGCGCGGTCGAGCGCGGCGCCGTCCAGGACGTCTTCCACCGCCCGCGGCAGCCGTACACCCGCGGCCTGCTCGCCTGCGTCCCCCGCATCGACGGGCCGCTGCCGCGCCGGCTGCCGACCCTTGCGGAGCAGACATGACCGCGTTGTTGGAGACCAGGGACCTGGTCAAGCGATTCCCGGTCCGCCACGGCCTCACCCGGCGCCTCGCCGGCCACGTCACCGCCGTCGACGGCGTCTCGTTGCACGTGGCGGCGGGCGAGACCCTCGGCCTGGTCGGCGAATCCGGCTGCGGCAAGTCCACCCTGGCCCGCCTGCTCACCCGGCTGGAACCACCGACCTCCGGCAGCATCCGGTTCGCCGGCCAGGACCTCGCCGAACTGGACGAACACGGCCTGCGCCCCGTCCGCCGCGAGCTCCAGATGGTCTTCCAGGATCCCTTCTCCTCACTCAACCCCCGCCAGACCGTGCGCCGGATCCTCACCTCGCCCTTCGCCTACCAGGGGTTGAAGCCCGACGAGCCGGTGGAGCGACTCCTGGAACGGGTCGGCCTCGGACCCGAGCACGCCGACCGCCACCCGCACGAATTCTCCGGCGGCCAGGCCCAACGCCTCGGCATCGCCCGGGCGTTGGCCCTGCGGCCGAAGCTGGTGGTGTGCGACGAACCGGTCTCCGCCCTCGACGTCTCGGTGCAGGCCCAGATCCTCAACCTGCTCAAGGACCTCCAGGACGAACACGGCCTCGCCTACCTGTTCATCGCCCACGACCTCGGCGCCGTCCGGCAGATCAGCACCCGGATCGCCGTCATGTACCTCGGTGCCGTCGTCGAGACCGCCGACCGCGACACCCTCTTCGGCACCCCCGCCCACCCGTACACCCGCGCCCTGCTCTCCGCCGTGCCCCTGCCCGACCCCGACGCCGAGCGCGCTCGCGAGAGGATCGTGCTCCACGGGGACCCGCCCAGCCCCCTCGACCCGCCCAGCGGCTGCCGCTTCCGCACCCGCTGCCCCAGGGCGGCCGACCGATGCGCCGGCGAGCGCCCCACCCTGCGGGTGATCGCGCCCGGCCACCACGTCGCCTGTCACTTCGCCGAGCGGAACGAGGGGAACGAGGGGAACGAGGGGAACATTCGCCACAGCCCGGAGTCGTCACAGTGATCCTGACCACCCACCGCCTACCCGGACTCGCGGTGACCGACCACGTCTTCACCGTCCCGCTCGACCACGCCGAAGCCGGCGGCGCGACCATCGACGTCTTCGCCCGGGAGGTCGCCGACCCGGCCCGCGGCGACGAACAACTGCCCTGGCTGCTCTACCTCCAGGGCGGCCCGGGCGGCAAGTCACCCCGCCCGCTGAACGCCGGCGGCTGGCTCGACCACGCCCTCAAGACCCACCGGGTCCTGCTGCTCGACCAGCGCGGCACCGGCCGTTCCACCCCCGTCACCGCCCGCTCCGCGGCCGGGTTCGGCTCACCCCGGCAGCTGGCCGATCACCTCGCGCTGCACGGGGCCGACTCGATCGTCGCCGACGCCGAGCTGATCCGTCGTCGCCTCTGCGGCGATGAGCCCTGGGAGACGCTCGGACAGAGCTACGGCGGATTCGTCACCCTCAGCTACCTGTCCTTCGCGCCCGAGGGCCTGCGTGCCTGCTACATCACCGGTGGCCTGCCCGGACTCGACGCCACCGCCGACGACGTGTACGCCGCCACCTACCCCCGAGTGCGCGACAAGGTGCTCGCCCACTACCTCCGCCACCCCGGTGACCCGCTCACGCTCCGACGGCTCGCCGACCACCTCCACCACCGCGCGGTCCGCCTTCCCGACGGCGACCGGCTCACCGCACGGCGACTTCGCACCCTCGGTCTGATGCTCGGCATGGGCGACGGCTCCGCCCGCCTGCACTGGCTGCTCGACGAGTCCCTCGACCCCGCCGGCGAGCCCACCACCGCCTTCCTCCAGCAGGTCATGCAGCTGACCGCCTTCACCGACAACCCGCTCTTCGCCGTCCTCCAGGAGTCCATCTACGGCCGCCCGGGCGCCTGCACGGGCTGGGCCGCCGAGCGCGCCCTGGCGGCCCACCCCGCCTTCGCCGAGGACGCCGACCCGCTGCTGCTCACCGGCGAGATGATCTACCCCTGGATGTTCCGGGAGATCAGCGGCCTGCGCCCGTTCGCCGACGCCGCCGACCTGCTCGCCGCACGGACCGACTGGGCCACGCTGTACGACCCGGCCCGACTCGCCGCCAACCGGGTACCGGTGGCCGCCGCCGTCTACCACGACGACATGTACGTGGACGCCGACCTCTCCCTGCGCACCGCGCGCTCGATCGGCGGACTGCGGGCCTGGATCACCAACGAGTGGGAGCACGACGGCGTGACCGCCTCGAACGGACGCGTCCTCGCCCGCCTCATGGCCCTGGCCTCCGGCCGGGCGTAACCACCCACCCGAAGGAAAGAGTTGAGTTCTCGCCTGCTCGCCGGCGCCCTCGCGCTGGCCCTGCCGCTGATCGCCGCCACCCCGGCGACCGCGTCCCCTTCCCCCTCCGCCGCGGCGTGCGCCCTGCCCGGCCGCACCGGATGGACGGACGAGGGCCACGACACCGACCGTACGCAGTTCCTCCGACCTCTGGGCACCAAGCACGTGCTGATGCTGTTCGTCGACTTCCCCGACGCGCCCGCGGTCGGCGACCGCGACGACTACGACAACCGACTCGCCCCGGCCGCGGACTGGATGAGGCAGGACTCCTACGGCCGGACCCGCCTCGACATCACCCCGCTCGACCGCTGGGTCCACATGCCCCAGGCGTCCACCAGCTACGGCTTCCAGCGCGGCCTCTCGTTCGAGCAGCACGAGGCGTACGTCCGCCAGGCCGTCGAGGCCGCCGGGCCGGACGTGAACTTCTCCCGGTACGACCTGCTGTACATCGTCCCCACGAAGTCCGCCTCCGCCATCTCCTTCTCGCCCACCTACCTCTACGACCCCGCCGCCACCGGCATCGTGGCAGGCGGCACGCGGATCAAGTGGGCGGTGACCTTCGGCCAGGACATGTACCACTGGGGCCCGAAGGTCGCCGACCACGAGACCTCGCACACCTTCGGCCTGCCCGACCTGTACGCCTTCCAAGGCGCCGACACCCACCGCTACGTCGGCGGCTGGGACCTGATGGGCCTCATCTCCGGTCCGTCGCCGCAGCATCTGGGCTGGGAGCGCTGGAAGTTCGGCTGGATCGACGACCGCCAGGTCGCCTGCCTCCCCGGCGCCGGCCGCCGCACAGTCCGCCTGCACGCGATCGAACGCCCCGGCGGCACCAAGATCGTGGTGATCCGCACCGGCGAGACCACCGCGTACGTCGCCGAGTCCCGCCGCGCGATCGGCGGCGACGAGTCGGCGTGCTCCACCGGCGTCCTGGTCTACCGGATCGACACCGCCACCCAGACCGGCCAGGGCCCGGTCCAGGTCGTCAACGGCAACCCCACCGCCGTACCGCCGACCGACTGCACCCCGCTCGACATGGCCGCCCTCCAACCCGGCCAGAACTTCACCGACCCCGCAACCGGGGTCCGGATCGACGTCCTCCACGGCACGCCGATGACCGACACCATCACCGTCACCAAGTCGAGCTGACGGTCCACCCGCCCGCGCCGTGAACAACTCCGGCGGCCCGCCCCCGGGCCACGGCGCGCCCCAGCCCGGCCAGGGATGCCTGGCCCTGGCCGGGCTTCCTCCCCCACCCCCACACAGGAGGCACATCCGTGCGATCTCCGAAAGCCGCCCTGCTGGCCCTCCTCGGCGCCCTCGTCCTGCTCCTCACCCTCACCCCGGACGCCAGAGCGGCGGCCGGCTCCCCGGCCTCGGCCTGTGCCCTGTCCGGCACCACCGGCTGGACCGACGAGGGCCACGACACCGACCGCACCCGCTTCCAGCAACCGCTCGGCACCAAACGCGTGCTCACCCTCTTCGTCGACTTCCCCGACGCCCCTGCCGACGGCCCCACCTCCATCTACAGCGCCCAACTCGCCCCCGCGGCCGACTGGATGTGGCAGGCCTCCTACGGTCGCACCTGGCTCGCCGTCACCCCGCTGGACCGCTGGCTGCGCATGCCGCAAGCCTCCACCGCGTACGGCTTCCAGCGCGGCATCGGCTTCGAACAGCACGAGGCCTACGTCCGCGACGCCGTCGCGGCCGCCGCGCCCTACGCGGACTTCTCCCAGTACGACCTGATCTACGTCGTCCCGCCCCGGACGGCGTCCGCCATCAGCTTCACGCCTACCTACGTGTACGACCCCACCACAAGCGGTGTCACCGCGAACGGAACCCGGATCAAATGGGCCGTCACGTTCGGCCAGGACATGTGGTACTGGGGCCCGAGGATCGCCGACCACGAGACGGGCCACACCTTCGGCCTGCCCGACCTGTACGCCTTCACCGGCGCCGACCAGCACCGGTACGTCGGCGGCTGGGACCTGATGGGCAGGATCGGCGGGCCGGCCCCGCAGTACACCGGCTGGGAGTCCTGGAAGCTGGGCTGGATCGACGACGACCAGGTCGCCTGCCTGCCCTCCCCCGGCTGGACCACCGTCCAGCTGAACGCGGTCGAGTACGTCGGAGGCACCAAGATCGCGGTGATCCGCACCGGCGACACCACCGCCTACGTCGCCGAGTCCCGCCGCGCGGCGTACACCGACGAGAACCCCTGCTCCACCGGCGTGCTGATCTACCGCGTCGACACCTCCGTCCAAACGGGCTACGGCCCGGTCCACGTGGTCAACGGCAACCCCGCCGACACCCCGCCGACCGGCTGCACCCCGCTCGACATGGCCGCCCACCGGCCCGGCCAGAGCTTCACCGATTGGTCGGCCCGGGTCCAGATATCCGTGCGCAGCGGCGGCCCGTACGGCGACACGGTGCAGATCAGCCGCTGGTGACGGGCCCCGAACTTGTCGGACACCCTGTCATTTCCCCTGACTCCGCTGACGCTGATGTGCCGCGCTACCCCACGCAGCCCGGAACGACTACCAGGATCTCACGCATCACACCCTCCACCATGGCCCCCAACTAATCTGAGTGGAGCGCTCGGTGAGTGGCGATCAGGTCGCGGTACCAGGCGTACGAGGCCCTCGGGGTGCGCTTCTGGGTCTCGAAGTCGACGTGGACGACGCCGAATCGCTGGTGGTAGCCCTCGGCCCATTCGAAGTTGTCGAGGAGGGACCAGGTGTAGTAGCCGCGGACGTCGGCGCCTTCGGTGATGGCTTGGGCAAGGGCGTCGAGGTGGCCGGCGAGGAAGTCGATGCGGGGTTGGTCCGGGGTGGTGGACTCGTCGACGGAGCAGCCGTTTTCGGTGATGGTGATGGGCGGGAGGGCTTCGCCGTACGACTTTCGCAGGCTGGCCAGGAGTTGGCGGAGGCCATCGGGGACGACGGGCCAGCCGAAGGCGGTGTGGGGGGCTTCGGGGATGTCGACGAGGTCGAAGGGGAGGCCCGGGCCGGTGGGGGCAGCGACGCGGGTGGGGTTGTAGTAGTTGAGGCCGAGGCCGTCGAGGCGCGGGGTGTGGATCAGGTCGAGGTCGCCGTCGCGGACGGCGCCGTAGATGTCGTCGGGGACGCCGAGGGCGGAGAGGTCGGGGTAGCGGCCGAGGAGGACCGGGTCGGTGAACAGGCGGTTGTGCAGGGTGTCGTAGGCCTCCGCAGCGGCCGCGTCCTCGGAGGACGGCGAGGCCGGCCGGACGGGGGTGAGGTTGTTGGACAGCATCACCTCCAGGCCGCGCTCGTGGAGCAGCGAGGCGGCCAGGCCGTGGCCGAGGAGTTGGTGGTGGGCGGCGGGCAGGGCCTCGAACATCAGGGTGCGGCCGGGGGCGTGGGTGCCCAGGGCGTAGCCGAAGACGGTGTGGACGAAGGGCTCGTTGAGGGTGATCCATGTCGGGACGCGGTCGCCGAGGCGGTCGGCCACCACGGCGGCGTACTCGGCGAAGCGGTACGCCGTGTCGCGGTTGAGCCAGCCGCCCTCGTCCTCCAGCGCCTGCGGGAGATCCCAGTGGAAGAGCGTGGGCAGCGGGGTGATGCCCGCCGCCACCAACGCATCGATCAGGCGGTCGTAGAAGGCCAGCCCGGCCGGGTTCACGGCGCCGGCGCCCGTGGGCATGACGCGCGGCCAGGCGATCGAGAACCGGTAGCCGTCCAGGCCGAGCCCGCGCATCAGCTCGATGTCCTCGGCGTAGCGGTGGTAGTGGTCGCACGCCACCGCACCCGTGTGGCCGTCCCGGACGGCGCCGGGCCGGGCGGCGAAGACATCCCACACGGACGGACCGCGGCCGTCCTCTTCCACCGCCCCCTCGATCTGGTGGGCGGCGGTGGCGGCGCCCCAGCGGAATCCGGCGGGCAGGTCGAGGCGGTTCGGCATGGCGACCCCTTCTCGAAATATGAGGGGTGCTCATGTTACTGGTATCAGTCCCGAACGCCAGAGTGGTCGGCGGCTCCTCAGCCGGTCCCGTCGTGCGGCCAGGCCGACCGACGCCCTCGACAGCCCGGCCGCAGCAAATCCGTTCGACGGCGCCGGCGGGGACGGGGCATGATCCGCAGTCGTGACGACGACGAACCAGTCCCTGGTCCAGGCGGCCGCCCGCAACAACGCCGAGTGGTGCGCCGTGATGAGCCGAACGCACGGTTTGCGCAGCGCGTTCGGGCGGCAGGCGTGGTCCTCTCCGGTTCGGACGCCGCCGTACTACCCCGACGCGGTGACGCTGGTGCCGGGCGCCGACAGGGCGGACCTGCTGGCCCGGATCGATACCGGGGCACCCGGCGCCGGCGTCAAGGACAGCTTCGCCGACCTCGACCTCACGCAGGCGGGCTTCCGGGTGCTGTTCGACGCGCAGTGGATACACCGTCCGGCGAGCGCTCCGGCCGCCGCGCCGGATCTTGCCTGGGACGTGGCCGACAGTCCGGAGACGCTGCGGGCCTGGGCGCTCGCCTGGGACGACGGCGGGGGCGCCGAGGACCTGTTCCGGCCCGAACTGCTCGACGACCCGGCCACCTTCGTGCTTGCCGGCCGACACGACGACGGCCGCGTGGTCTCCGGCGCCGTGGCGAGCCGCAGCGACCACGTGGTCGGGATTTCCAACGTCTTCGCGCTGGAAGGCGGCAGTGACGCGGCCTGGCCGGTGGTGCTGGACGCGGTGCACCGGCTGTTCCCGGCCCTTCCCGTGGTCGGCTACGAGCACGGCGAGGACCTGGATGCCGCCGTCCGCCACGGGTTCGAGGCCATCGGTCCGCTGCGGATCTGGCTGCGGGGCTAACCGATCGGCGGTTCACCGGATGTGTCGGCGGGGTTCCTTGGGCCGTCCCGCCGTCCCGCCGTCCCGCCATCCCGCCACAGCCCCCGTTGCGCACACGGGGACCGGGCTCGACCGCTGGGCGACGGAGAGTGCCCGGCGGCGGCCGCATCGGCCGGAAGCGACTTGACGTCAAGTGCACTTGAACTTCAATCATGTGAACGTCGCCCCGCCCCGGGGTCGCACAGATCCGATCGCCGAGGAGTCCGCATGTCCACCACTCCCCTCCGTCTCGCCGTGATCACCGGCAGCGTCCGGGACGGCCGGTTCGGGCCGACCGTCGCCACCTGGGTCGCCTCGCTCGCCAAGGAGCGGGACGATCTGCTGGTCGATGCGATCGACCTCGCCGACCACCCGCTGCCGCACGAGCTGTCCCACAACCCGGGTGAGGACGTTGCGCAGGTGCTGTCCAAGCTCTCGCCGCGGCTGGCGGACGCGGATGCCTTCATCGTGGTCACCCCGGAGTACAACCACAGCTTCCCGGCCTCGCTGAAGAGCCTGATCGACTGGCACGGGAAGGAGTGGGCGGCCAAGCCGGTCGGTTTCGTCTCCTACGGCGGACTGTCGGGCGGCCTGCGGGCGGTGGAGCAGCTGCGGCAGGTCTTCGCCGAGATGCACGCCGTGTCCGTCCGTGACGTGGTGAGCTTCCACAACTGCTGGGGGCAGTTCGACGAGACCGGTGCGCTGAAGGAGCCCGTCGGCGCGACGGCCGCCGCGGCCACCCTGTTCGACCAGCTCGGCTGGTGGGGACACGCTCTGCGCGAGGCCCGCGAGAAGCGGCCGTACGGCAGCCGGTAGCCCCTAACGCGGGGTGCTCGCCGTTCCGTTGATCACCATGCGGAAGGTCCACGCGAGGCGCTCCTCCGGGGTGCCGGCGAGCAGGGCCGCACCGAGGGCGGCGATGCGGGGGTGGTCGGGGGCGGTGGCGCCGAGCAGGGTTTCGGCGAGGGCGGTGTGTTCGGCCTCGGCGGCCGGGTCGGCGTCGCGGGCGGACTGTTCGGCGGCCGTCGCGGTGGCCACCAGCAACAGGACGTCCACGCCCCAGGCCGCCTGCCCGTCCGGCACGCCGCCCTCGTGCAGCAGCGCGAGGACCGCCTCGACGACGGCCAGGTAGTGCGGGCCCGACGGGCGGGTGACGAGCGCGGTGTGCGCCAGCGCCGGGTGCCGGAACAGGACGCCGGTGTACGAGACGAGGACGGCGGCCAGGCGCTCGCGCCAGTCGCCGGGTGCCCGCACCGGGACGAGGTCGACGGCGCCGAGGAACTCCTCCAGGATCGCCGCGTGCAGTTCGGCCGTGTTGGCGACGTACACGTAGAGCGAGGCCGGGCCGGTGTCGAGCTCCTGCGCGAGGCGGCGCATGGTGACCCGCTGCAACCCCTCGGCCTCCAGGATCCGGACGGCGGCGGCGACGATGCCCTCGTAGGTGAGGGCCGGCTTGGCCGGGCGTTCGCGGCGGCTGCGGGGGCGGGGCGTCGGGGTGCTGCTCATGGCGCCCACCTTAGGACGCGGCGCCCGTGCGGTTTCACGCGCCCGCGAACAGGTCGAGCATCCCCTGGAGCCCGTCCGGTCCGAACATCCGCTCCAGGTTGGCCGCCGACTCCGCCGCCGAGGCCTCGCTGCGCGGGAACAGTTCCCGCTCGTACGCCGAAAGCGCGGCCTCGGCGTCGCTTGGGTGGGCGGCGATCGCCGCGCCCAGTTCGGCGCCGTCGAGCATGGCGAGGTTGGCGCCCTCGCCCGCGAACGGGGACATCAGGTGCGCGGCATCGCCGAGGAGCGTGACGCCCGGGACGCGCTCCCAGCGGTGGCCGACCGGCAGGGCGTGGATGCGGCGCCCGACGAGGGGGCCGTCGGCGTCGGCGACGAGGGCACGCAGACCGTCCGACCAGCCGTCGAACTCGGCGAGCACGGCCCGCTTGACCGCCGTGGAGTCGGGGCCGCCGAGGCCGTCCAGCCACTCCTTCCCCACTCGCAGCGCGGCGTAGACGTGGATGCTGCCGTCCGTTTCGAGGTGCCCGAGGAAGCCGCGGTCCTCGGCGAGCGCCATGAAGAACCCGCCGCCGAGGAGCGCGGCGGCCTCGGGGTGGCGGACGGCGGCGTCGTGCAGGTCGGCCTCGACGAAGGAGATGCCGGTGTAGGCCGGGACGGCGTCGGACAGCAGCGGCCGGACCCTCGACCAGGCGCCGTCGGCACCGATCAGCAGGTCGGTGGTGAGGACGCCGCCGTCGGCGAAGGCGATCTCGTGACGGCCGCCGCCGAGTGCCCGCACGCCGGTGGCCTTGTGGGCCCAGCGGACCGTTCCGGCGGGAAGCGAGCCGAGGAGGAGGTCGCGCAGGTCGCCGCGGTCCACCTCGGGGCGGCCGCCGGTGCCGTCGTCCGGGGCGTCGAGGCGGACGGTGCCGTCCGGGGCGACCAGGCGCAGGGCCTCGCCGCCCTCGTGGACGAGCTCGCGGAAGCCGTCGTACAGGCCCGCCGCGTGCAGGGCGCGCTGGCCGGACTCCTCGTGGATGTCGAGCATGCCGCCCTGGGTGCGGACCTCCGGGGACGCCTCCAGGTCGAACACGGCGGCCTCGACGCCGTGGACGTGGAGGACGCGGGCGAGCGTGAGGCCGCCGAGGCCGGCCCCGAGGACGGCGATCGGGACGTGGGCCGGGTTCCGCTGGATCATCTCTGTCCGCTCCTTCGGGTCGTTGTCACACCCACGCTAACGAACATGTTCGTTACGAACAAGTTCGCCCGTGGAAACGAACCCAGGGAAGTGAAGGAGGGCGGAGGCTCGAAGACCCCCGCCCTCCCCCCCGGCTCAGCCCGCCAGCGGCCCGGCCCCCGCCAGGAGCAGCGAGAAGCCCGAGTCCGTCGGCTGCTTCGGCGTCCGCACGTGCACCACGCCCGCCGTCGCGTCGTAGAACCACCCCGCGCCCGCCGCGTCCAGTTCGGCCTGCGAGGAGTGGCCGTCCAGCGGCTCGCGGTCCAGGAGCACCGCGCCCGGCCCGGCGCCCGCGTGGACGGTGAACTCGTACGCCCGCGCCGCCGGTTTGCCCGTGTAGTCGCCCACGCTCGGGCCCACCTCCACCGTGGTCACGCCGTGGCCGTGCCCGACCGAGCGCACCGACACCTCCTGCGTGGCACCCGCGCCCTGCTCGTGCGCGCGCGTCGTGCCGTCGTCCTCGTAGAGGGTGAAGGAGGACTCGCCGCCCTTGGCGTAGACGTCGTAGGACAGTCGGCCGGTGTCGCGGGTCTGCCACGACAGCGTGCCCTGCGGCCACATCGGCACGACGGCCCCGGCCCGGACGAACAGCGGCAGGGTGTCCAGCGGCGCCCGGTAGCCGTCGAGCGTGGTCGGGCCCTGGTAGGTCCGGCCCGTCCAGTAGTCCACCCACGTGCCCTTCGGCAGGTAGATGCCGTTGCGGACGGACGAGGTGTCGTAGACCGGCGCGACGAGGAAGTCACTGCCGCTCATGAACTCGTACTTCGCCGCGTCGCCCCACGTGTTCGGGTCGTCCGGGTATTCCAGCACCAGCGGCCGCACCGCGCCCACGCCCGTCCGGTGCGCCTCCTCGGCGAGCGTGTAGAAGTACGGCAGCAGGCGCTCCTTGAGCTGGAGGTAGCGCCGGTTGACCGAGGTGTACGGCTCACCCGCCCGCCAGGGCTGCTTGTCGGCGGCGGCCCAGCCGTCCATCGTCATGATGGCCGGGACGAAGGTCTTCCACTCCAGGTCCCGGGTCTCGACCTTCGGGTCGCTGCCGAAGATGCCGCCCACGTCACCGGTGTCGTACGCGATGCCGGACATCGCCGCGCCCGCGTACGTCGGGATCTGCCAGCGCACGTAGTCGTACGTGCCCTTCTGGTCGCCGCTCCACAGCACGCCGCAGCGCTGCGCGCCGGCCCAGGAGACGGGCAGCCAGACGAAGCCGCGGGCGTCGCTGTTCTGCTCGATGCCGTCCTTGGCCTTCAGGCAGCCGTCGAGCGCGAACTTGTAGCCGGGGCCGACCCAGGCGACGTCCAGCTTGCGCACCCGCACGCCCGCCTTGACCTCCTCGCCCTGGTTGGGCAGGCCGGTCGAGGTCCACAGGCCCAGCTGCATCTGGTGGTCGCGCAGGCCCTGGCCGGTCTGCTGGAGGTTCTCGTAGCCGCAGCCGTAGCCGTCGTTGACGAGCATCCAGCCGAGCGGCTGCTGGTTGGCGGTGTAGCCGTCGGCGACCTTGAGGGCGTCCAGGGTGTGCCGCTCGCCGCGGTTGGCGTTGTGCAGGTAGCAGTCGGAGTCGCCCGGTTCGAGGCCGTAGACCGGCGGCATGAAGGGCTTGCCGACGAGGTCGGTGTAGGCGCCGATGATGCTCTTGAGGTCCGGGCCGTAGAAGTAGTAGCCGTCGAAGCGGCGTTCGCGCTCGGACGTCTGCACCGGGTCACCGAAGGTGTACGTGCCGGGGGCGTAGGTGTGGCGGAAGACGCCGTAGCCGGCCGAAGAGAGGTAGAAGGGCTGGGAGTTGTTGAATCCGCCCTCGTTCCAGTTGTAGTCGTTGGCGACGTGGACGGTCTTGTCCCGGTGGGAGAACGAGCCGTTCTGCTCGCCCGCGCCGTAGAACTGCTCCTGCGGCCCGCGCGCGAGGGTCTGCTGCATCGCGTCCTGGGTCCAGGTGAGGCCCCGGGTCTCCTCCCAGACGCGCTTGGTGTCGTCGTCCGTGTAGAGCGCGAAGCGCAGCGGTTGCTTGTACGCGCGCAGGGTGAGGTGCGCGGAGCTGATCGCGTAGTAGTCGCCCTCGTCGTGCGCCTCGACGGTCTTGAGAGTGGGAGGAGTTGTCGCGATCATCTCGCCGACGGGCGGCGCGGTGAAGGTGCCGTCCGGGCTGAACCGCAGGCGGAACGCGTCCTCGGTGGTGAAGTCCACGCGGGCGCGGGCCGTCGCGCCCGCCTGGATCAGGTAGCCGTCGCCGTCCCGCGCGATGCCGGTCGCGTTGCCGACGGTGGTGGGCTCGGGGAGCAGCGCGGTCGCGGTGTAGGAGGAGTTCTTGACGGAGTAGGGCACCACCAGCACCTGGTAGGTGCCCGACGCGTCCGGGATCACTGCGGTGGTGGGGACGGCGCCGGTCTGGCTCTCGGCGACCTTGCGGCCCGCGCTGTCGTAGACGTAGAGGTCGAACTCCATGGTCGGGTCGGGCCAGCTGATCGACACGGGCACGCCGCCGTCGGGGTTGTCGCGCCAGTGGCCGGCCGGGACGTCGACGGTGATCGAGAAGCGGTCGCAGACCTTGCCGTCCGGGTCGGCGGCGGCGGTCGGGCAGTGCGCGGGGTCGGGCACGGCGCCGTTGGCGTAGGTCGGGCTCTGCCAGGTCACCGTTCGGTGGCCGGGCGAGAGGGTGCCTGCGGACGGGGTCGCGGCGCGGGCCGCCGGGACGGCGCCGAGCAGCGCGCAGAGCAGCGCGAGCACGGCGGTCAGGACGCCTCGCGGGCGCGGGCGGCGTAAGCGGTGGCGCATGGACGTGTCACCTTCCGTTCTCCGGTGGGACTCCCGCCGGGGGATCCGGACGGGACGCCTGGATGCGGGGCTGGGTAGCTGCCGAGGGGCCGGGCAGTTGCCGGGGCAGTGCGGTCAGGACGGGCTCGCCCTGAGGACGGCGAGCAGCCGGGCCACCTCGGCGGTCGTCGCGGCACGGCCGGCCCCGAGGTAGCGGCGGGTGTCCACGAGCCGCGCGTCGCCGGCGAGGGCGCGCCGGACGGAGGCGGTGAACACCCGGTTGAGCTGGGTGGCGATGTTGACCTTCGTGATGCCGTGCTCGACCGCGCGGGTCAGGTCCTCGTCCGCGACACCCGAGGACCCGTGCAACACGAGCGGCACCGGGACGGCCTCGCGCAACCGGGCGACGAGGTCGAAGTCGAGGACGGCGTCCCGGGTCGCCATCGCGTGCGAGGATCCGACCGCGACGGCCAGCGCGTCGATGCCCGTCCCGGCGGCGAACTCGGCGGCCTCGTCCGGATCGGTCCGCACACCCGGCGCGTGGACGCCGTCCTTGCCGCCGATCTCCCCCAGCTCCGCCTCCACCCACACCCCGGCTGCGTGACAGCGGGCGACGACCTCGGCGGTCCGGCGGAGGTTGTCGGCGTGGGCGAGCGCGGACGCGTCGAACATGACCGAGGAGAAGCCCAAGTCGATTGCCTCGGCGACGAGTTCGACGGACGTCGCGTGATCGAGGTGGACGGCCACGGGCACCGCCGCCCGCCGCGCGACCGCCAGCGCCGCGGCGGCGACGGGCGCGAGGGCGCCGTGGTAGCGGACGGCGTTCTCGCTGAGCTGGAGGACCACCGGCGCCCCGGCCGCCTCGGCACCGGCGACGATCGCCTGCGCGTGCTCCAGCTGGATGACGTTGAACGCCCCGACCCCGCGCCCGTAGGCGACGGCGGGGGCGACGATGGCACCGGTACCGGTCAGGGGCATGGGGGACTCCTCGGCTGGGGGTGGGGTGGGGGTGCGGATGCGGGCGTCGCGGTCGCCCGCCCCGGGCAGGCGCAGGGGCTTGCAGTGGGGCGCGCCGGGCACGGCCGTCGCGGGCTCCGCAGCGGCCGCGCAGCACACGACGCGCTCCGAAACCCGGGCCCGTCGCGGAGCTCCGGCGTTCCGAAACCCGGGCCGGGACCGGGACCGGGGCCACCAGCCGGCGCAGGTCGAGGCGGCGCGGCGCCACCGTCTCCCCCATCACGGGCTCCACAACGGCCGCACCTCCACCCGGCCGCGCAGCGCGCGGTGGACGTCGGGGTCGAAGTCGCCCGCCAGCGGCGCGGCCACGGCCGCCGCCGACAGGGCCACCGCCTCGGCGAGCCGGTCGGGCCACGGCGCGTCCGCGACCAGGCCGAGGGTCAGCGCTGCCACCGCCGCGTCGCCCGCCCCCGTCGGATTGCCGGCGATCCGCGCGGGCACCTCCGCGCGCCAACCGCCCTGCGGGGTCACCGCGATGAGGCCGTCCGCACCGAGCGAGGCGACCACGGCCCCGGCGCCCGCCGAGCGCAGGGCTCCTGCCGCGGCCACCGGGTCGACGAGGCCGGTGGCCGCGGCCAGCTCGTCCGCGTTCGGCTTGACGAGCGCAGGCCCCGCGTCGAGTGCCGCCCGCAGGGCCGGGCCCGCGGTGTCCAGGACCGCCGGTACGCCGTGCGAGTGGGCGAGCCGGATCAGCCCGGCGTACGCGTCCTCGGGCACGCCCTGCGGGAGGCTGCCGGACAGCACGACGGCAGAGGCCTCCGGCAGCAACCCGTCGACGTGGGCGAGCAGTTGGTGCCACTCCTCCGGCCGCACCACCGGGCCCGGCTCGAGGAGGGTGGTGGCGTCACCGGCCTCCGCGTCGACCACCGCAACCGTGCGGCGGGTGTCGGCGGCGATCGGCAGCAGCCGCTCCGCCAGCCCGGCGGCAGCGAGGTCACGGCGCAGCGCCGCCCCGGACGGGCCGCCGGCGAGACCGGTGACGAGCGTCGGCTGACCGAGCCCGTGCAGGATGCGGGACACGTTCACGCCCTTGCCCCCTGCCCGCTCGGCCGCCCGCCGCACCCGGTTGGAGGCACGCGGAAGGAGCAGGTCGACCCAGTAGGTGAGGTCGAGCGCGGCGTTCGGCGTGACGGTGAGGATCATCGCCCTGCCTCCGGAGGGAGCCACCGCACCGCCCCCACGGCCACGGACCACGGCGTAGGACGTCGGACGGCCCGACTTCCTACGCGCGGGCGCGGCCCGCCCACCCGCGATCGCACCGAAAGTCGACCCCGCCGACTTCCTGCGCCCGCCCGCCCCGCCTCCCTCATCTCGCCGTCCCCTCTGCCAGTTCGCGGGCCAGCAGGGCTGCGCCCTGGCAGCCGGCGCGGGGGCCCAGGTGGGCGGGGACGATCTCGGGGACGGTCTGGAATGTCAGGCGGGCTGCCAAGGCGGTCCGCAGGGGGGCCAGGTGGTGTTCGCCGGCTTCGGCCAGGCCTCCGCCGATGACGACGCGATCGGGGTCGAGCAGGGTGACGGCGGCGGCGAGGCCTTCCGCCAGGGCCTCGACGGCCTCGCGCCAGACGGTGACCGCCGCGAAGTCTCCGGTCCGGGCGCGTTCGGCGACCTCCTGGGCGTCCACCCCGGTGCGGCCGGTCCTGCGGGTGTAGCGGCGGGCGATGGCGGCGGCCGAGGCGATCGTCTCCAGGCAGCGCCGGCCGCCGCAGCCGCACGGTTCGTCGGCGGCGAGTTCCACCGGGAGGTGGCCGAGTTCGCCGGCCCTCGCGTGGCTGCCGGTCAGCGGGCGGCCGTCGACGACCAGGGCCGCGGCGACGCCGGTGCCGATCGGGACGAACAGGAAGTTGTCGCAGCCGCGGCCGGCCCCGAGCCGGGCTTCGGCGAGGCCACCGGCCCGGACGTCGTGGGCGAGGGCGACGGGGATGCCGAGCGCCTCCGCGAGGCGGTCGCGGACGGGCAGCCGGCGCCAGCCGAGGTTCGCGGCGAGCTCCGAGCGGCCGGCCCGCTCGTCGACGATGCCGGGGATCGCGACGCCGGCCGCCACCGGGCGGTAGTGGTCGGCGAGTTCGCGCGCGGTGGCGAGCACCGTCGCCAGTACCGCCTCCGGGCCGTGTTCGGCGCCGGTGGGGCGGCGGGTGGCGGCCCGCAGCCGGGCGTCCGGGCCGGCCGCGCCGCCCTTGACCCAGGTGCCGCCGACGTCGAGCGCGATGACCGTGGTCACGGCCGGGTGAGGACGATCGACCGGGTGAGGTGGCGCGGCCGGTCGGGGTCGAGGCCGCGGGCCTTGGCGAGTTCGACGGCGAGCCGCTGGGCGCGGATCAGGTCGGCGAGCGGGTCCAGGCCGGTGACGGAGGTGGTGGCGCCGATCTCGTGGACCTGGTCGAGGAGTCCGGCCGGGGGCTCGCCGAAGAACCAGACGACGGTGTCCGGCGCGGTGACGCTGATCGGGCCGTGCCGGTACTCCATCGCCGGGTAGGACTCCGTCCAGGACCCGGCGGCCTCCCGCAGTTTGAGTGCCGCCTCGTTGGCGAGGCCGCCGGTCCAGCCGGTGCCGAGAAAGGTGAACTGCCGTGCGCCGAGGGCGCCTTCGGGCAGGTCGGCGGCCAGCGCCCGTTCGGCCTGCTCGGGCAGGTCGGCCGGGGCGTGGCCGAGCCGGGCGCGCAGCAGGGCGAGGGTGGTCGTGGCGAAGCGCGTCTGGACCACGGACTCCTCGTCCGCGAAGGCGAGGTCGACGACGGTGTCCGCGACGGCGCTGATCGGCGTGGTGGGGTCGCCGGTGATCGCGGTGCGGGGTGTGTGCTCGGCGCGCGCGAGCGCCGTCAGGACCTCGGTGGTGGTGCCGGAGCGGCTGAGCGCGAGGAGCCGGTCGTAGCGGCGGTCGGCCGGGAACTCGGAGGCCGGGAAGGCGTCCGTCTCGCCGTGGCCGGCGGCCTCGCGCAGCGATGCGTACGCCTGGGCCACGTAGAGCGAGGTGCCGCAGCCGATGACGGCCACACGCTCGCCCGGCTCGGGCAGCCCGGCCGGTTCCAGCGCCGACGCCCGCCGCCAGCAGTCCGGCTGAGCCGCGATCTCACGCTCGACGTGGCTGGGCCCCACGTGACTGGGCGCCACGCGATCGGGCTCGACGTGACTGGACTCGACATGACTCACAAGGGCCTCCCCGCCTACGGCGCCAACGGCTCACACGCCACTCATGCTCAAATCTGCCGCACTTCACGCCAAACAGATCAATTTTGAGCAACCGGCGGCGAGGCTACACGCAGTTCCACTCACACGGAAGACCGCCTTCTCCCGGCAGTCAGTCCGGCAACACTTCGATAACGCGCCCGCCATGGCCGTCGCCAAGGGGGCACACTCTGGGCACGCTACTGATCGAAACTGATTGTTGATCGGCGCGATCGCACAACTTCACGCAGCTCACGCGGTTCACGCAGCTCATAGACTCGCAAAGGCGGTCCTGCAATGAAGCGGCCTCTCCTCGCCCTGTCGGCGGCCGTCCTGGCCGGCACCCTCGCCCTGTCGGCGTGCAGCAAGGGCTCCGGCTCCGGCGGCACGTCCGCCGACGGCGTCACCACGATCCGGTTCGTCGCCGCCGACTACGGCTCCAACGGGCAGAACCCGAGCCAGGCGTACTGGCAGGGCGTCATATCCGCCTTCGAGCAGCGGAACCCGAAGGTCAAGGTGAACCTCCAGGTCATCAACTGGAACGACCTCGACACCCAGGTCAAGACCATGGTCCAGAACGGCAACCAGCCCGACCTCCTCCAGACCGGCGGCTACGCCGACTACGCGAAGAACGGCATGCTCTACCCGGCGGGCGACGTCCTGTCCTCCGCCACCGCCGACGACTTCGTGCCCGCCCTCGCGAAGGCCGGCGTGCAGGACGGCACCCAGTACGGCGTCCCGTTCGTCTCCAGTGCCCGGATGTTCCTGATCAACAACGTGCTCTTCCGCAAGGCCGGCCTCGACCCGGCCAACCCGCCGAAGACCTGGGACGACGTCACCGCCGCCGCGACCGCCCTCAAGAAGGCGGGCGTCGAGGTGCCGCTCGGAGTGCCGCTCGGCAAGGAGGAGGCGCAGGGCGAGTCGTTCATCTGGATGCTCGGCAACCACGGCGGCTACCAGGACGGGGGCGGCAAGTACGCCATCAACTCCCCCGCCAACGTCGCCACGTTCACCCAGCTGAAGTCCTGGGTCGACGCGGGCCTGACCGAGCAGAGCCCGGCGGCCGTCAACCGCACCGACCTCACCAAGGACTTCGCGTCCGGCAAGGTCGGCATGCTCAACGGCATCCCGACCCTGCTGGGCGACGTCAAGAACATGGACGTCAGCTGGACGGCGATGCCCGGCAAGGACGGCGTCAGCCCGTCCACGCTCGGGGTGGCCGACTGGGTCATGGCCTTCAAGAAGGGCGGTCACAAGGACCAGATCAAGGCGTTCCTCGACTTCGCCTACGCCAAGGACAACGCGGTGACGTTCGCCAAGGAGTACAGCCTGCTGCCGGTCACGAAGTCCGCGCTCACCGCCCTCCAGGCCGACCCCGACGAGCAGGCGCTCGCGCCGTTCCTGCGCATCCTGCCGACCGCCACCTTCTACCCGCTCAGCGACCCGACGTGGCCGGGCGTCTCGGCCCAGGTCAAGACGCAGATCGGCACCGCCGTGAGCGACCCGAGGAAGGCACTGGACGCGCTCCAGCAGGCCGCCGTCCAGGCCGGCCAGTAGCCGTGCCCCGCCCTCCGGTCCCCCGCCAACGGCCCCACCGGGACCCGCTGCGCCGCCTCGGCCCGGTGCCCTGGCTGGCGCCCGCCGTCCTGCTGATCCTCGCCGTCGTCCTCTGGCCGGTGGTGGAGATGGTCCGCACGTCGCTGCGGCGCATCGACACCACCGGCACCGACCACGGCGCGGCCGGCCTGGCCACGTACCGCAAGCTGTTCGCCGATCCGCGGCTGCCCGAGGTGCTCGGCTGGACGGTGCTGTGGACGGTCGCCGTCGTCGGCCTGACGATGCTGCTCTCGCTCGCCCTGGCCCAGCTGTTCAACCAGGACTTCCCCGGCCGGCGGTTCACCCGGTGGGCGCTGATCGCGCCGTGGGCGGCGTCCGTGCTGATGACCGCGATCGGCTTCCGGTGGATGCTCGACCAGGTCGCCGGGGTCCTCAACCGGCTCCTGGTGGACCTCGGCCTGATCGACCGCCCGCAGGCCTGGCTCGGCGACGCCGCGCACGCCAAGCCATGGCTGATCGCCGTCGCGGTGTTCGTCTCCCTGCCGTTCACCACCTACACGCTGCTGGCCGGCCTCCAGACCGTGCCCGCCGAGGTGTACGAGGCGGCCCGGGTCGACGGCGCGTCCCGCCGGCAGACCTACCGGCTGGTCACGCTGCCGCTGCTGCGCCCGGCGTTCCTGGTCGCGCTGGTGGTCAACCTGATCAACGTCTTCAACTCCTTCCCCGTCATCTGGGGCATGACCCAGGGCGGGCCCAACGCCGACACCGCCACGACCACCGTGTTCATGTACATGCTGCGCGGCTACGACGTCGCCGAGTCGGCGGCCATGTCGGTGGTCAACTTCGCCGTCGTGATCGTCATGGTGCTGCTCTTCCTCAGGGTCAGCCGCTGGAACGAGGAGCAGGACCAGTGAAGCGCTTCGCCCCCCGGACCCTGCTGCTGGCCGCCACCGCCTGGGCGCTGGCGGCACTGTTCCTGCTGCCGTACGTGGAGATGCTCGTCACCGCGGGCCGCCCGGCCGACGAGCTGCGCGACAACGGCTACCTGCCCGGCCACTTCGACTGGTCGTCGTTCACCGCGGTGTGGCGGGACACGACGCTCGGCCAGAACCTCCAGGTGACCCTGGTGGTCGCGGGCGGTTCGACGCTGCTGGTGCTGCTGGTCGCGCTGCCCGCCGCGTACTACACGGCGCGGGTCCGCTTCCGGGGGCGCAAGGCGTTCCTGCTGCTGGTCCTCGTCACGCAGATGTTCCAGCCGACGGCGTTGCAGGTGGGTCTCTACCGGGAGTTCTACACGCTCGACCTGCTGGACACGATCCTCGTGCTGGTGCTCGCCAACGCCGCGTTCAACCTGGCGTTCGCGATCTGGATCCTGAGCGCCTACATCGCCGCCATCCCGGTGGAGCTGGAGGAGGCGGCCCGGATCGACGGCACCGGCCGGCTGGGCGCGCTGGGGCGGGTGACGCTGCCGCTGGCGCTGCCGGGGGTGGTGACGGCGGTGATCTTCACGTTCATCGCGTCCTGGAACGAGTTCATCATGGGCCTGACCCTGACGACCTCCCCGGACCGGCAGCCGCTGACCGTCGGGATCGACAACATGATCGGCGCCTACAGCGTGCAGTGGAACCAGGTGTTCGCGGCGTCGTTGGTGGCGATCGTGCCGGTCGTCGTCCTGTTCGCGGTGATCGAACGGCACGTCGTCTCGGGCCTGACCGCCGGCTCGGTCAAGTAGCCATCCCTGAAACGGCGTTCACACCCGCAGGACGTGCACCCCGCAGTCCGCGATCGCCTTCTCCTGGGCGTCCGTCATGCCGGTGTCCGTCACGATGTCGTGCACCTCGGCGAGCGGGCAGATCGACGCGAAGGTGACCCGGCCGACCTTGGTGCTGTCCGCCAGGACCACCGACCGCGCGCTGCTGCGCAGGAACGCGCGGTCGGTCTGGGCCTCCATCTCGTCGTGCGTCGTGCAGCCCTCGTGCGGGGTGAGGCCGTCGACGCCGACGAACGAGACGTCGAAGTGGTACTGGGAGAGCATCCGTTCGGCCGCCGGCCCGATCAGCTCGTAGCTGGCCGAGCGGGCGATGCCGCCGATCACCACGAGGCGGACCTCGGGGCGGACGATGAGCTCGGCCGCGACGTTGACGGCGTTGGTGACGACGGTGACGCCGCCGCGCTCGGCCAGCACCCGGGCCAGCTCGCTCGTCGTCGTGCCGCCGGTGAGGCCCACGACCGCACCCTCGGGCACGAGGTCGGCCGCGGCGCGGGCGATCCGGCGCTTCTCCTCCTGCTGCTTCTCGCTGCGGTGCCGCAGCGGCAGTTCGAGGTTGACCGCCCCGGTGACGGCCCCGCCCCGGGTGCGGTGCAGCAGCCCCTGATCGTGCAAATCCTGGAGATCCCGGCGGACCGTGGCCCCCGATACCCCGAGCAACTCGGCGAGCGCGTGCACGTCCGCGCTTCCCGCCTCCGAGATGTGGGACAGGATCCGCGCGGCGCGATCAGCTTTGAGCATGACCGGAGTGTAGCCCCGGGGCACGACACCTGCGCAGTCCTGGGTGATTCCCGCACGACCCGCCATACGGCCCGGGATCACGACCTGCGCGAAGCTGCGCAATTTGCCATGGACCAATCAACAATGAACATGGCGAGGCGGACGGCATGGAGAGCGACAGCCGCCCCGGGCCGGCTGGTCCGGGGCGGCTGTTCGGGGTCGCTGTTCCGAGCGGAGAACCGCGGTGAATCCGACGGTCAGAAAGCCGAGTTGGCGAACCAGAGGGCCGGCAGGGCCTCGTCGCCCTCGACGAGCACGGCCTCCGACGCGCGGTCGACGCGCCCGTACAGGAGGAGCAGCAGGTCGGCGGCGGTGGCGGAGACGGTCGCGTCGGCCGGGCCGGCCGCGGCGTCGTGGTCGAGGCCGAAGCCGTCGGGGCGGAGGCGCACGAGCCAGCTGTCGTCGCCGTCGGTGCGGGCGAAGCGGATGGTGCGGTCCTCGGCGCGGAGCTCGGCGGTGTCCGGGGCGAAGAAGGCCGCGTGCGGGAGGTTGGTCAGGAACTCGTCGACGCCGTCGGCGGCGAGCTCCGGCGCGATGTCCGCCTTGCCGCCGAGGGCGAGTTCGGCGTCGACGCGGTGGACGAGGGTCTCGAACAGCATGCGGCGCACCCAGAAGCGGGCGTGCTGGTCGGCGCCCCAGGCCCACATCGGGGCGTCGAGGTCGGTCGCGGCGAAGGTCTCGCCGGCCTCGGCCGCCGCGTCGGCCAGCCAGTCGGGGTACGCCTCGACCTGCTCGGGCAGCTTGAGGTCGACGTCCCGGCTGGTGGGCGGCGCCTGGATCCGCTGGCGCAGCAGAACGGTGAACCAGCGCTGGACGCTGCCCGCGTGGCGGACGAGGTCGGCGAGGGTCCAGCCGGGGGTGGTGGGCACCGGGGTGGCCGGGTCGGCGGCCCGTACGGCGGCGACGAAGCGGGCGGTCTCGGCGGCGACGGCGGAGCCGTGGTCGAGTGGGTTCATCGGTGTGGTCTCCGGGGGTTCGAGAGGGTGCGGGGGCTCAGACGAGGGGCTTGTCGACGACGGCCTTGAGGTGGCTGAAGGTGTCGATCGAGTACTCGCCGTGGTAGCGGCCCATGCCGCTGCCGCCGACGCCGCCGAACGGCAGCTCGGGCATCGCCAGGTGCAGGACCGGCAGGCCGAAGTTGAGCGCGCCCGACGACGTCTCCTCGGCCAGGCGGCGCTTGGTCTGCGCCGACTCGGTGAAGGCGTACAGGGCGAGCGGCTTGTCGCGCTCGTTGATGAAGGCGATCGCCGCGTCCAGGTCGGGGACGGTGAGGACGGGCAGGATCGGGCCGAAGATCTCGTCCTGCATGACCGGGGCGGTGGGCTCGACGTCGGCGAGGACGGTCGGGGCGAGGTAGCGGGCCGCGCGGTCGTGGGTGCCGCCGGTGACGGTGCGGCCGTCGCCGAGCAGCGCGGTGAGCCGGTCGAAGTGGCGCTCGCTGACGATGCGTCCGTAGTGCTCGGCGCCGGCCGGGTCGTCGCCGTACAACTCGTGGACGGCGGCGACGAGTTCCTTCTCCAGCTCGGCGGCGGTGTCGCCGACGGCGAGCACGTAGTCCGGGGCGACGCAGGTCTGGCCGGCGTTGAGGAACTTGCCACGGGCGATCCGGCGGGCGGTGACGGCGAGGTCGGCGCCGGGCTCGACCACGACCGGGCTCTTGCCGCCGAGTTCGAGGGTGACCGGGGTCAGGTGCCGGGCCGCGGCGGCCATGACGATCCGGCCGACGGTGCCGTTGCCGGTGTAGAAGATGTGGTCGAAGCGCTGCTCCAGCAGCGCGGTGGTCTCCGGCACGGCGCCCTCGACGACGGCGACGGTCTCGCCGAGGTAGCGCGGCAGCAGCTCGGCGATGGCCGCGGAGGTGGCGGGGGTGAGCTCGCTGGGCTTGACGACGGCGGTGTTCCCGGCGGCCAGCGCGCCGACCAGCGGCGACAGGGCCAGCTGGAGCGGGTAGTTCCACGGCGCGATGATCAGCACGACGCCCAGCGGGTCGCGGACGACGGTGGCCTCGGCGGGCCGGAACGGCTCGGGGACGGCGGCCGGGCGCGGGCGCAGCCACTCCTCCACGTGCGCCACGGTGTGGTCGAGTTCGTTGAGCGTGAAGCCGATCTCGCTGCGGTAGGACTCGGCGGCGCTCTTGCCGAGGTCGGCGCGCAGGGCCTCCTGGAACACCTCGGTCTGCTCGGTGAGCAGGGCGCGCAGGGCGGCGAGCCGGTCGAGGCGGTCGGCGAGCGGGCGGGTGCGGCCGGTTCCGAACGCGGCCCGCAGCCGGGCGACGGCGGTGGGGATGTCCTCGGCGACAGGGGCGTGGGCGGAGGATCCGGACAGTGCGGTCATGGGGTTCTCGCGGTCCTTCGGGATGGCTTGCGCACATCGATGTTTCATCACTTGAAGCAATACCGACGCTAGACGTGAAAGGTTGAGTTTGTCAATCATTTCCCCGGGGTGCCGCGCGAGGTGCCGCGCGAGGTGCCGTTCGGCCCTCCGCCCCGGGCGCCGCCCGTACCTCCATTGATTCGCCCCCACCTGGCCCGATACGGCACAGTGAGCCATATGAGCGCGAACACGAGGAGTCACGTACCCCCCGGACGGCGCAAGCCCGTCCAGCAGCGCAGCCAGGAGCGGTACGGCCGCATCCTGGACGCCTGCGCCGGGCTGCTCGACGAGGTCGGCCCCACCGCGCTCACGACCAAGGAGGTCGCCGCCCGCGCCCAGGTGCCGATCGGCACCCTGTACCAGTTCTTCGCCGGCAAGGAGGACCTGCTCGCCGCGCTCGCGGGCCGCAACCTCGACCGCTACCTCCAGCGCCTGGACGACCGGCTCGCGCAGGCCGCCCCGGTCGGCCCGGCCCGCTTCACCGACCTCGCGGTGGACGAGTTCGTCACGATGAAGCGCGCCGTGCCCGGCTTCGGGCAGCTCGACTTCGGCCTCGCCGGCGCCACCGTCCCGTCCGGAGTCCGCGACGAACGCCACCTGCTCGACGCGGGCGTGGACAACAACACCGCCGTCGCGCTGCGCCTCCAGGCGCTCGGTGGCGAGCTCTTCGAGGCGAGCGACCCGGCCGCCCTCACCCTCGCCCTGCGGGTGGCCCTGGAGGCCGCCGACGCGGTCCTCAAACTGGCCTTCCGGGGAGACCCGGACGGGGACCCGGCGCTGATCGCCGAATGCAAGCGGTTGGTGCGCGGTTACCTGGCGGAGCAGCTCGCGTAGCCCCCACGGAACGCGGCCGTCCCGTCCGCCCGAGGCGTTGCGGGGCCGCTCCCCGCGCCGCACAGTGGAAGGCAGACCGGCCGCCGAGGCGGCCACCGCGACCCGAGGAGCAGACCCATGCACGCGGCAGTAGGTGACCAGCTCCACATCCACAGCAACGCGATCGGCCGGCTGGACCAGAAGGGCACCATCACCGAGGTGCGCGGCACCGACGGCCAACCGCCCTACGTCGTCCGCTTCGAGGACGGCCACGAAGGCCTGATCTACCCGGGCCCCGACTGCAACGTCGAACCCGCGCAATCCCTGCGGGCGGAACGCTGACCGACGCGCCCGCCGCCCCGTCCCCGACCCGGGCGAGGTGGTGAGGAGCGGTGTCCGCCCCCGCGACCCCGCTGCCCGGGGCACTCGCCGGGCTGGCGCCACTGCTGGACCACTACGGGTACCTGGCGGTGGCGCTGCTCGTGCTGCTCGACAACTGCGGCATCCCGGTGCCCGGGCAGACCATCCTCGTGCTCGCCTGCGTCTACGCCGGCAGCGGGCACCTCGACTTCGCCGCCGTCCTGGTGATCGCCTTTGTCGCCGCGACGCTCGGCAACTCCCTCGGCTACCTGATCGGCAGCACCGGCGGGCGCGCGTTCGTCCACCGCTGGGGCCGGTACGTGCTGCTCACCCCCGCCCGGATGGAGCGCGCGGACGACTTCTTCGCCCGGTACGGCGGGACGGTCGTCGTGGTGGCCCGGTTCATCGACGGGCTGCGCCAGACCAACGGCATCATCGCCGGGACCACGGAGATGCCGTGGCGGCGGTTCGCCGTCTTCAACGTCATCGGCGCCGCGCTCTGGACGGCCGTGTGGGGGACGTTCGGGTACCTTGCCGGCGCGAACATCGGCGAGGTGTACCGGACGGCGGTTCGCTACCAGCTCTGGTTCGCCATCGGGCTCGGGGTCGTCGTGGCCGCGCTCCTGGCACGCCAGGTGGTGCGCTACCGGCGCCGACGTCGCGAGGACGCCGACACCGACGCCGACACCGACACCGACGCCGACATGGACGCCGACGGAGACGGCGGTTAGCCCAGCGGGAACACCTCGAACGGCACCGCGAAGCGCACCCCGAGCCGGCTGCCCGCGCCCCGGCCGAAGCCCTCCAGGAACTCCCGCGGGTCCGCCATCGGGCCGCCCAGCCCGGCCAGGTACGCCTTGTGCTCCCGCAGCGAGGCGACCCCCAGGTCGAAGGTGTCCGTGGTGTCCACCGCGTGCCGGGCCTCCGGGGAGGCGGCCGCCCAGACCTGCCGGACGCCGTTCCACGGCTCGTACCCCTCGTCGACCAGCTCGCGGAACACCCACCGGTTGCCCGCGTCCCGGACGGCGTCGAGGGTGGCCCGCCCGACCGCGACGTGGTCGGCCTGGTTGAGCATCGTCCCGCCGTACGTCTCGCGGAAGTTGCTCGTGATCACGATGTCGGGCCGGTGTCGGCGCACCGCGCGGGCGATGTCCCGGCGCAGCGGCAGCCCGTACTCCAGCACGCCGTCCGGGTGGCCGAGGAACTCGACGGTGTCGACGCCGACCACGGCCGCCGAGGCGATCTGCTCGGCCTCGCGCAGCGGACCGCACTCCTCGGGGGCCATCGAGTCGATCCCGGCCTCGCCGCTCGTGACCATCACGTAGACCACCTTCTTGCCCTGCCCCGTCCAGCGCGCGACGGCGGCGGCCCCGCCGTACTCCATGTCGTCGGGGTGCGCGACGACGGCGAGCGCCGTCTCCCAGTCCTCGTCGACGGGCTCGAACGGCTCGGGCGCCTGCTCGCTCATGGCGGTACTGCCTCTCGGTGCGGCTCTACGGCTCTACGGCTCTACGGCTCTGCTTCGAACTTTCGTTCCGGAAGCGAGCCTAGAAGACGACGCGTCAGAGCGCGTCCCGGACCTGCCCCTGACCCGCACGTCAGGCTTCGGCCTCCCGGCACCGCAGCGGAGTGCTGCCGCGCCCGCCTGAGGAGGGCCGGCCCCGGGCGACGAGGGCTGAGCACGAGTGCCGCGGAAAGGCACTCGCCCGGTACGTCCACGACGGGGGCGTGGGCGTACCGGGCGAGGGTCCGGGGCCCGCCGTCAGGTCGCGTCGGGGGCCGGCTGGGGGGCGAGCGGGGCCGGGGCCGGGGCCGGGGTGGGCCACTGGATCCGGGTGGCGCACAGGGAGACGATCCCGGCCGAGGCGGCGACGGCGGCCATGCCCCAGACCAGGCCGGCGCCGTCGGCGATGAAGCCGATCACGGCGGGGCCGGCGAGCAGGCCGGTGGTGCCCATCGCGGCCACCAGGGACAACGCGTCGGAGCCCCGGCGGGCCGCGGCGACGTAGACGCACGGGGTGACGGCGGCGACGCCGAGGCCGACGCACGCGAAGCCGAGGAGGGTCGGCAGCACGCCGCCGGAGAGCAGGGCGAGGGCGAGCCCGGCGGCGGCCAGCAGGCTGCCGGCGCGGACGATCCGGCCGTCGCCGAAGCGGGTGCGCCAGCCGTCGGCGAAGATCCGGGTGAGGACCATCATCACCGAGACGACGGCGATGCCCAGCGGCGCGATGCCGGCGCTCGCCTCGACGACGTCCTTGAGGTAGAGCGCCGACCAGTCGTTCATCGCGCCCTCGGTGACGGTGCCGAAGACCATCGCGAGGCCCATCCACAGCGTCGCCATAGCGGGGAGGGCGAAGCGGCGCCGTCCCTTCTTTTCCGGGGCAGCCCCCTCCTGAGCAGCGGGTTCCTCTGCCAGCAGCGCCGGGCGGGCGAGCGCGACCAGGGCGACCAGCACCGCGACCGCGACGCCGAAGTGCACCGGCATCGTGTCGGTGGCCGCGGTGACGGCCGAGGCGAGCAGCGCGGCCAGCAGTGAGCCCGCGCTGAACGTCGCGTGCAGCCTGGACATGGTCGTGCGCCCGAAGCGCGCCTCCAGTGCGGCGCCCTGGGCGTTCATGGCGACGTTCAGGCAGCCGACCGCGACGCCGTCGCAGAACAGCACCAGCAGCGTGACGGCGTAGTTGGGCACCACCGACAGCGCGAGCAGCACCCCGCCGAGCGCCAGCGCGGACAGCACCGACAGCGGCCGGGAGCCGATGCGCCGCATCAGCACCGCGACCAGCGGGAAGGACACCGCCGCACCGACCCCGCAGGTCATCAGCAGCAGCCCGATCTCCGCCTCGCTCAGGTCGAGCCTGGCCTTGAGCGCGGGCACCCGGGAGACCCAGGTCGCGTACTGGAAGCCGAGGACGAAGAACAGTGCGGCGATGGCGAGTTGGTGTCGGCGGAAGTCGTCGCGGACGCGGATCATGTGCATCAGCCCAGTTCGGTGGCGAGGGTGGGAACGAACACGGCGGGGGCGGCGGGCCGCAGGGGCATCGCCATGTAGACGGCCTCGGGGCCGTAGCTCTCCGGCAGGCCGACCTCGGGCCTGGCGCGGTAGCCGAGCCGGGCCCACACGGCCTGGGCGCCGAGGACGGCGACCAGTGAGACCGTCCGGTAGCCGGCCGCCAGCGCGGTGTCGTGCAGGTGGCGCATCAGGCGCGGCGCGAGGCCCCGGCCGCGCAGTTCCTCGGCGATCACCAGGTCGTGGGCGTGCATGTTGCTCGACTTCGCCGGGCCCGGCCGCTCGCCGAGGCTCAGGTCCGGGCTGTGGAACAACGGATAGGGCAGCGCGAGCAGGTAGCCGCCGACGCGGCCGGCGTGCTCCAGCACGTGGCAGGTGCCGGGCGAGGCGGCGTGCCGGGAGCGAAGCGCCTCGCGGCCCTCGCAGAGGCCGTGGTCGGCGTAGGCGCGGGCCTCCAGGGCGACGATGGCGTCCCAGTCCTCTTCCCGCACCGGGCGGATCCGGATGTCGGCGGTCACTCGCCGCCTCCTATGCAGGTGTACGGGAGCGGCGCGAAGCCGTTGAACCCGCGGGTGGCGTAGGCGGTCGCGTACGCGCCGCAGGCGTGCACCCACACCGGGTCGCCGGAGGCGACCGCGCGGGGCACCCGGACGAGCCCGTCCTCCAGCGCCTGGTACGCGTCGTCGCTGTCGCAGGTCGGCCCGGCGACGACGGCGTCGACGAACCGGTCGCCGGGGTGGGTCGGGAACTCCAGGCGGTACTGCAGCTCGTCCATCTCGTACAGGCCGTTGAACTTGCCGCAGCTCAGGTAGAGCCAGTCCTCCCGGGTGCCGTCGAGCTGGCGTCGGGAGGTGAGCCGGGCGACGTGGGCGCGGATGGCGCCGTGGTCGGCGACCAGGTGGCGGCCGGGCTCGATGATGAACTCCACGGGTGCGGAGGAGAGTTCGCGCAGCCGGTCCATGCCTTCGCGGATCACGGCGAACATCTTGTCCAGCGGCGGGTGCAGCGCCCGGCCGCGCCGGTCGAGCACCCCGAGGGCGGGCAGGCCGCCACCCAGGTTGATGGTCGCGGGCGTGATGCCGCGCCGGTCGAGCGCCTCGACGACGGCGGCCAGCGCGTCGATCGCGGCGTGCCAGGCCTCGGCGGTCATCTGCTGCGAGCCGACGTGGACGGACAGGCCGGACGGGGTCAGACCGGCCGCGCGGGCCGCCTCCAGCACCCGGACGGCGTCCTCGGGCGCGCAGCCGAACTTTCGGCTCAGGCCCCACAGCGCGCCGTCACCGGTGGTCGCCAGGCGGCAGAACACCCGGGAGCCGGGGGCGTGGTCGGCGATCGCCTCGACGTCCTCCAGGCAGTCGGTGGCGAAGTCGCGCACGCCGAGCCGGTACGCCTCGGCGATGTTCGCGTCGGACTTGACGGTGTTGCCGTAGTGGATCCGCTCGGTGCCCACGCCGGTGCGCAGCGCCTGGGCGATCTCCTGCGGGGAGGCCGCGTCGAAGCCGGCGCCGAGGCCGGCCAGTCGGGCGAGGACCTCGTCGACCGGGCAGGCCTTGAGGGCGAACCGGACGTCGATGCCGGGGAGTTCGGCCGTCAGGGCGGCGTACTGCGCGGCGATGCCGTCGAGGTCGTAGATGATCCGGTCGTCGGTGGCCGCGGCGAGTGCGGCACGCAGCGCCGAGGGGTCGTGGACGTGTGCGGGCTCGTCGGGTCCCGGCGGGAGGAGGCCGGGCGGAAGGGCGCCCTGGAGGGAGGAGCGGTGCGGGGTGTGCGGGTGGAAGGTCGTCGTGTGGAGCTTCGCGGCTGGTGCGGCAGTCTCGCGTGACATGTGGGTGCGGCTCCTGGTCCCGGCTAGCACGGCAGCCGGTCGGCTGGGGTGGCGCGGCTCGCCCGTACGAGCGGACCCCACGCGTCGGTCAGCAGCGCGAAGTCCTCGATGTCCGCCTGCGCCTCGTCGAGCAGGCGCTCCCGCAGGGGTGCCAGGTGGTCGGCGAACTCGGCGTACTTGCCGCCCAGTCGCCGGTAGCAGCGGTCGAGGACGGCGAGCCGCCGGTGGTTCTCCGCCCGGTCGGTCGCGGCGCTGCGACGGGCGGATTCGGCGATGACGTCTGCGCGCACGCGGTGCCCGGTGTCGAGCAGCGCGTCGCCGGCGGCCTCCATCTCGGAGTAGACCGGGTAGAGGTAGAGCATGGAGAGGAGGAACTTCGTGTAGCGCAGCTGGTAGGCGGTGAAGCCGGCGCCGGTGCGCCGTTCCGGCGTGTAGTAGTTGACGATGTGCCGGTTGTGGACGACGCCGGGCAGGGTGGCGTCGCGGACGAGGTGCAGGAGGAAGTAGTCGCTGCCGATGGTGGCGGTGGCGGGCGGCAGCGGGACGCGTTCGTAGACCTCGTGATCGAGGGCGATGTTGCACATGTCGACGCGCCAGATGTCGGGCAGGTCGAGGACGGCGCGGTCGCGGGAGAACGGTTCGGTCCCGGCCCCGACGAAGGACTCGGCGACGAGTTCGCGCCGCTCCTCCTCGGTGGCACCGGTGGGCGCCCAGAGGCCGACGACCTCGTGGTAGACGGCCGGGTCGGCCTCGCGTATCTCGCCGATGTCGACGGAGAGTTCACCGACGAAGGAGGCGCCGACGAGGCTCACGGGCTTGTCCGCGTGGGCCGGGTCGAGGGTGGTCTCGGTGACGGCTCCGGCCGCGTCGGCGGCCCGCCTGCCGAGGGTGGCGAGCTCGTGGTCGACGGGGAACACCGGCTCGCCGTCCAGGAGTTGGTAGTGGCTGTCGGAGTCGCGGCGGTGCACGGAGGTGCAGCCGAGGGCGGCGGCGATCAGGAACGCGCGGTTGGTGCAGGCGCCGTAGGACACGGCGTCCGGCAGCATGAGCTCCAACAGGTGCTCCGCGCCGTCGAGCCCGGAGCGCGCGATGACGTCCCGCAGGAAGGCCCGCTGGGCTTCCTCGTCGAGGTGGTGGACGACGACGTGTTCCGCCGCGGGGAGCGCGGCGACGGCCTTGGCGTGCTCGTCGTAGGTCGGGCCGTCCGCGGAGTCCAGGATGAGCAGGTGCACCTCGACGCCGAACGTCCTTGCCGCGTGGGCGGCCTCGGCGAAGGTCCCGGCGATCGTCCCGGCGCAGGCCCGGTTGGTCGGCAGGGTCAGGCAGATTCTGCGCCGCACGCTACTCCCCCTCCCCGGCGGCCTGCCCGTCGTGCCAGGACCTGAGCCCGAGCAGCTTCTCGCCCAGCTCCGTGAGCTCGGCGGGGCCGTAGCGCAGCGCCTCGGGCTTGTCGGCGTCGCCGACGAGGGTGCGGTTCCAGTCCGGCGTGCTCAGGGTGCGCCAGGAGTCGACGCGGGAGCGGCGCATGTCCTCGGCCTCCTCCAGCGCGGGCATCATCGACAGGTACTGCACGGCGCGGACGCCGGCGGCGGAGGTGTTGCGCTCGACGCCGTGGGCCAGCAGGCCGTTCCAGATCAGCAGGTCGCCGGCCTTCAACTCGGGCCGGACGACCGGGTATTCGGCGCGGTCGACGTCCGGGCGGATCGGGTCGCGGTCGGCCGGCTGGGCGGCCTGCCAGGCGTTGAAGCGGCGGAACAGCTCCGGGTTGCACTGGAAGCCGCCGTGGTCGGGCTCGGTGTCGTTGAGCGCGATGATGCCCTGGACCCGCTGGGGCAGCATGCCGAGCGTGGTGTCGACGTCCCAGTGCAGTTCGATGTCGAAGCCGCGGTCGGAGGGTTCGATGAGCGCGCGGTCGCGGTTGCGGACGTTGGGCGGGTTGAGGTTGAGCCGGTCGAGGGTGACCCACAGCTCCTCGCAGTCCCAGACGTCGACGAAGGCGTCGTAGACGCGCTGCGACTGGCGGCTGTCCCAGATCAGCTGGTGGTGGTAGGCCTCGACGAAGCCGTAGATGTGCAGGTGCCGGTCGAGTTCGTCGCGGTAGTCGCGCTCCCGGTACCAGTCCTCGGGGCGGTCCGGGGACAGCCCCTGGAAGTCCCAGGCGAAGTCGAGCAGGCGCCGGGCCGCGTCGGCCGGGACGGCCTCCTTGACGACGACGTAGCCGTACGTCCGCCAGAACTCCAGGTCCTCCTCGGACAGGACGCGCAGCGGCCGCGTCTTCCGGATGTCCCGCAGGGCCGTCTGCGCGAGGTAGGACTCACCGTCGGCGCTGAAGTAGGGGCGTTCGGAGGCGGCCCGGTGCAGATATCCGTCAGGCTTCGGCATGAGCAAGTCACTCCATGGTTCGTGTTCGGCACGGCACTTCCCGGATGGACGAGTGCGGGCGCGACGGACCGGAATTCTCACCAGGTCGGGCGGCCAACTCGTCGGCGCGGCAGGGCACCTCACCCCGCCTCAGCCGTCGCCGAACGGCGCGCCCCCTACGTTGGACTAGACCAACTAATGGTGTCAACCCTCCACTGCGGATTGCCAATAGGGAAATCCGCGCAGCTCAAGGCCACCGCCGGGGTTCGCGTTATGTTTCGCCGAGGGACATAACCCCGGAGGCATTGTTTCGGAAATTGACATAAAAATGGCCGCCCGGATGTGAACCCGGACGGCCGTCCGAACGTTGGGGCGGGCCTCCGCCGCGCCGGCGGGGGTGCCTGCCCCGGCAGCGAGTCCATGAAGGAGGTCACCGGGAACACCGCCTTCCCCGCGCCCGCGGGCCCGGCCCGGCGGTTGGCCGTAGCTTTTTCGTATGGCACGCCCGATCCGCACGGCACGCCGCTCCCGGGCCGCCCGGCTCGCCCCGCCCGGCTGGCTGACCGCGGGACTGCGGCCCGCCCGCGCGCCGGTCCCGTGGGCCGCGGCCGCCCGGGCCTCGGTGGCGCTCGCCGCGCCGCTCGCCGTCGGGACGGCCGCCGGGCGGCCCGGGTACGGCGCGCTGGTGTCGATGGGAGCGCTGTCCGGCGTCATCGGGGACACCGCCGACGCCTACCGGATGCGGGTGTTCAACATCGCCGTGCCGCAGCTGTTCGGCGCCCTCGGCGTGCTGCTGGGCGCCCTGGTCTTCCACGAGGGCTGGACGGCCGTCGTCGCGCTGACGCTGATCGCGCTGGTCTCCGGCATGATCTCCTCGATCGGCGCGGTCGCGTCGGTGTCCGGGCTGCTCCTGCTGCTCAACGCCGTGGTCGGCGCGGGCCTGCCGCTGCCGTCCCCGTGGTGGCTGCCGCCGCTGCTGCTCCTCGCGGGCGGCGGGGTCGTGCTCGCGCTCACCCTGCTCGCGTGGCCGCTGCGCGGCGGCACGCCCGAGCGCGCGGTCGTCGCCGGCACGTACCGGGCCGTCGCCGAGCTCCTGGAGGCCACCGGCTCCCCCGGCTACGACGCGCGCCGCCAGGCCCTCACCCAGTCGCTCAACCACTCCTACGACCTGCTGCTCGCCCGCCGGGCCCGGCGCCACGGCCGCTCGCGCACCCTCGTGCGGCTGCTCGCCCAGCTCAACGCGGTGATCCCGGTGGTCGAGGCGGCCTCGGCCGCCCAGCTGCGCCCGAGCGACCTCGGGCCGCTGCCGGCCGCCTACCCGGCCGCGGTGCGCAGCCTCGCGGACGCCGTCGAGGCGGGCCGCGCCGGGCCCGCGCCGGCGCCCGAGCTGCCCGTGCCCGCCGGGCCGTCCACCCGCGCCCTGCACGAGGCCATCGGGCACGCCGCCACCGTCGTGCGGGAGGACCAGCCGGACCCGTACGCCGCCGACGACCGCCTCGGCCGGCCCGCCGGGCTGCACGAACGCGCCCGGCGCACGGCGCGCGCCCTGCTGCTGTCCGGCGCGTCCTGGCGGTACGGGCTGCGGCTCGCGCTGTGCATCGGCCTCGCGCAGGTGCTGGTGTCGGTGATCGCGGTGCCCCGCTCGTACTGGGTCACGCTCACCGTCACGTTCGTCATGAAGCCCGACTTCGGCTCGGTGTTCTCCCGCGCGGTGCTGCGCGCCTTCGGCACGGCGGCCGGGCTGCTGATCGCGATGCCCGTGCTGGCCGAGGTGCCGCACGGCTGGTGGGACGTGCCGGTGATGGCGGTGCTCGCGCCGCTGATCCCGATCCTGTCCGCCAAGGGGTACGCGTTCCAGACGGCCGCCATCACACCGGTCATCCTGATGCTCTCCGACCTGCTCAACCACCAGGGCTTCCACCTCGTGCTGCCCCGGCTCGTCGACTCGCTGATCGGCTGCGCCATCTCGCTGCTGGCCGGCTACCTGCTGTGGCCCGAGAGCTGGCACACCCGCATCGGGGACCGCCTGGCCGAGGCCGTCGCCGACACCGCCTCCTACGTCTCGCTCGCCTTCACCACCGGCCCCGGCGGCGACGAGCCCGGCCGCGCCCGCTACCGGCGGCGCCTCTACCGCGACCTCTCCACGGTGCGCAGCGAGTTCCAGCGCGCGCTGACCGAGCCCCCTCCGGTCGGCACCCGGGCACAGGCGTGGTGGCCGCTGGTGATCGCCGTCGAGCGGATCGTCGACACCACGACGGCGACCAGGGTGCGCGTCGAGCACGGCGCGCCCGTCCCGTCCCGGGCCGAGGTGGCCGCGATCACCCGCGAGCTGAGCGACCTGGCGCAGGCCCTGCGCACCGGCGCCGCCCTGCCCGCCCCCGGCCCGCAGGCGCCGCTGCCGCCGGACTGCGCCCTGTTCCGCGTCCACCACGAGGTCCGCGCCGCCCGCGCGGTAGCGGCACCCACCGGGTAGCGAGGGCGTGTCCGTCGGCGAGGTTCGTGCGCCCGCCGGGTAGGGACCGGCTAGTCCTGGATGCGGCGCCAGGGCCGGTCGGCCTCCAGGGCGAAGGCGAGTTCCAGCAGGAGGCGCTCCTGACCGTGGGCGGCGGAGAGGTGGACGCCGATCGGGAGGTCGTTCTGGGCCGCGCCGGTGGGCAGGGCGATGCCGGGGCCGCCGGTGACGTTGTTGACCGGGGTGAACGCGACGTAGCGCAGCAGGCGCTCGATCAGTTCGTCGTAGGCGACGTTCGGGCTCAGGTGGCCGATCGGCGGGGCGACGTGGGCGAGCACCGGGGACAGGATCGCGTCGTGGGTGCGGAAGATGCCCGCGTACGTGGCCTCCGCGGCCCGCAGGCGGCGCAGCACGCCCGGGGTGCGGCGGAACTCGCGCTGGTAGCCGCGGCGCAGGCCGGTGGTGAGGCCGTCGAGGTCGCGGGCGCGGAAGCCGGGGTCGAGCATCAGCTTGCCGGTGACGGCGATCGCCCAGGCGATGGAGCCCCAGTAGGAGACGAAGTCGCGGGAGAACTCCTCGTCGAAGGGCAGGGTCGTCGGTTCGACGTGGTGGCCGAGGGCCTCCAGGCGGGCGGCGGTCTCCTCGACGGCGCGGCGGGTCGGCTCGTCGGTCTTGGCGATCGGCGAGTCCACCACGAGGCCGATCCGCAGCCTGCGCCGCCCGGGGCCCTCGACCAGGCCGATCGGCGGCAACCGCGGGTTGGCGCGGTGCTGTTCGGCGGCGGCGAAGAACGCGGCGGTGTCCCGCACGGAGCGGGTGACGACGCCGTCGGTGACGATGTCGAGCGGCAGTTTGCCGCTCTGCGCGTTGGTGACCAGCCGGCCCCGGGTGGGCTTGAGGCCGACCAGGCCGCAGCAGGCGGCGGGGATCCGGATCGAGCCGCCGCCGTCGTTGGCGTGCGCGATCGGCACGACGCCGGAGGCGACCAGGGCGGCCGCGCCGCCGGAGGAGGCGCCGGGAGAGTGCGAGGGCTTCCACGGGTTGCGCACGGGCTGGGCGGTGGCGAACTCTGTGGAGGCGTTGAGGCCGAACTCGGGCAACCGGGTCTTGCCGAGGACGGCGAGGCCGGTGGCGAGGAACTGGTCGGCGAAGGGGGCGTTGCGCCGGGCGGGCCGGGCCCGGTAGGCGGCGCTGCCGTTGGCGGTGGGCAGGCCGCGCAGGTCGACGTTGTCCTTGAGGTAGGTCGGGACGCCCCACAAGGGCCCGCCGACGCCCGCGCGGCTGATCCGCGGCCGGTCGTGGGAGTCGTGGGCGAGGGGCAGCAGCGTGTCGTCGACGCGGGCGGCGCGGGCCACGGCCGCGGCGACCAGTTCCCGGGGGTTGACCTCGCCGGCGCGCACGAGGGCGGCGAGCGCCACCGCGTCGTGCTCGCCGAGGGCGTCGTCGGTGAACGCGTGGACCCGCTCGTCGGCCATCCCCACTCCCCAATTCCTACTGACCGGTAGTCTCGCAAGAGGGTGGCAGTCTAGGCGCGCGACCGCGCCCGCGGATAGTCCCCGCTCCACCCCGCCGACCGCCCCTGCCGACCCCTTCCGGGCCAACCCCCGGACGGCGCACGGGTGTTCGGCGCACGCCCCCGCGTTCACCAGCCCGCCGCCCGGCGCTCGTTTCGCCGACTCCCGCCGGGGAAGCTGCCGATCACCTGCCCCCGCACCCCCAAGGTGACGCCCGTGCCCCACCAGTACACCTCGGCCACCGCCCCCGGCGCCCTGCCCCTGCTCGGCCACGTGCCGGCCTTCGTCCGGCGCCCGTACGAGTTCGTGGCCGGGCTGCCTGCCCACGGAGACCTCGTGCGGCTGCGGCTCGGTCCGATGGACGCGTACGTCGCCTGCCACCCGGACCTCGTCCGCCGCATGCTCACCGAGGACCGCACCTACGACAAGGGCGGGCTCGTCGTCGACAAGGCCCGCGAGGTCTTCGGCGACGGCCTCGCCACCTGCCCGGCCGCCGCGCACCGCCGCCAGCGCCGGATGGTCCAGCCCGCCTTCCACCGCGACCGGCTGCCCGGCTACGCCGCCATGATGGCCGACGAGATCGTCGACGTCACCGCGCCCTGGCGCGACGGCGAGGTGGTCGACGTCCCCGCCGCCATGTACCGCCTGACCACCGCCGTCACCGCCCGCTGCCTCTTCGCCGCCCACGAGCGGGCCGGGTCGCTGCCCGTCCACCGGGCCATGGACGTCGTCACCCACGGCGTCGCCCGGCGGATCATGATGCCGCTGCCCGGCGCCGACCGGATCCCCACCCCCGGCAACCGCCGCTACCACCGCGCCCGCGCCGACCTCGCCGAGATCACCCGCCGCCTCGTCGCCGACTACCGCGCCGCCGGCACCGACCACCGGGACCTGCTCTCGATGCTGCTCGCCGCCCGCGACGAGGACGGCAGCGGGCTGACCGACGAGGAGATCCACGACCAGGTGATCACCTTCCTGCTCGCCGGGATGGAGACCACCGCCGCCACGCTCTCCTGGGCCTGGACGCTGCTCGCCGCCCACCCGGCGGTCCGCGAGCGGCTGCACGCCGAACTCGACACCGTCCTCGACGGCCGCCCCGCCCGCCACGAGGACCTGCCGGCCCTGCCGCTCACCGCGCGCGTCGTCAACGAGACGCTGCGGCTCTACCCGGTCTCGTGGCTCCTCAGCCGCGTCGTCACCGGGGACGGCACCGAGCTGGGCGGCCACCACGTGCCGGCCGGCGCGACCGTCCTGTTCAGCCCCTACCTGCTGCACCGCCGGGCCGACCTGTTCCCCCGCCCCGACCGCTTCGACCCGGACCGCTGGCTCGACACCGCCCGCCCCACGCTCGGCACCTACGCCCCCTTCGGCGCGGGCGCCCGCCGCTGCATCGGGGACGCCTTCGGGACGACGGAGGCCGTCCTCGCCATCGCGACCATCGCCGCCCGCTGGACGCTCACCCCGACCCCCGGCCGCCCCGTCCGCCCGATGCGCAGCGCCGCGATGCGCCCCCGCCCGTTCACGGCCACGCTCACCCGCCGCCGCTGAGGGGGCAGCGGGTCAGGCCCGTCGGCCGAGGTCGGTCAGGAGGCGCTCGATCGTGTCCAGGCGCTGGCGGAGCTCCTCGATGTCGCCGCGGGTGGCGCTCTGCTCGGCGGCCTTGAGGGTGACGAGGAGCTGGCCGTCCGGCTCCAGGCGGGCGCGGGCGACGTCGCTCAGGTCGTCGCCGTGCTGGATCCGGATCGCGTGCTCCAGCTCGGACGGGCGCAGCGCGAGCTCCCGCAGGGCGCCCGGGACGAGCTCGCCGTTCCGCACGACCGTCGTCGACGTGCCCTCCAACAGCCGGGCGGCGCGGGGGTCGCGGGCGAGCCAGCGGGTCACGGCCGAGTTGACCGCGATCAGGGTGACGGCGCCGATGGCGCCGCCGAGCAGGCTGTCGTCGTTGCCGATGATCGCGTTCTGCACGACGTTGGAGAGCAGGAAGACGACCACCATGTCGAAGGTGTTCAGCCCCGCGAGCCCGCGCTTCCCGGCGATCCGGAAGAGGACCACGATCAGCGCGTAGACGGCGATCGTGCGCAGGACCTTCTCGACGATCGGGATCTGGACGACTACCAGGTCGTGCCACATGGCCGCTCTCCTCGCACCCTCGACTCGGCTCCCGGCTGCGCCCCGGCCGGGCGGGGCGGGCACCGACGGTACGCGCCCCGCCGGGCCCCGGCCAGCACCGAGGCGCGGACTACCGGCCGCGCCTCGGCTTGCCGCGCTTGGCCGCGGCGTTCGGCTTCGGCTTCTGGCCGGCCTTCTGCCCGGTGGTCTTCTGCCCTGCCTTCTGCCCTGCCTTCTGGGGCTGCGGCTTGCGGGCCGGAGCGGCCTTCTTCGGCTCCTGGGCCGGGGCGGCGCCGCGCCCGCGCGAGCTGTTCACCGTGCGCCCCCGGACGATGCCGATGAACTCCTCCACCAGGTCCGTCGTCCGCTCCTGCGGCCACGACAGCGCGACCTGCGACTGCGGCGCGTCGGCGACCGTCCGGTAGGTGAGGTCGCGCCGGTGGTGCAGCCGGGCGAGGGACTGCGGCACCAGCAGCACGCCGACGTTGGCCGCCACGAGCTCGATCGCGTCGCCCGTGGTGGCCGGGCGCTCGATGGCGGGGCGCCCGGGCAGGTCGGTCCAGCCGAGGGTGTCGTCCAGCGGGTGGAACACGACGTCGTCGGCCAGGTCGGCGAGGGCGACGTCGTCCTCGGCGGCCGCGAGCCAGTGCTCCTTGGGAAAGACGACGACGGTGGTCTCGGTGTACAGCGGGATGGCGCTCAGCACGTCCTTGTCGACCGGCAGCCGCACCAGCCCGGCGTCCGCGTCCCCTTCCCGCAGCAGCCGCTCGCCGTCGGCGGCGGGCACCGCGAGGAGGGCGAGCGGAACGTCCGGGAGCCGTTCGCCCCAGACGCGCGCCCACTTGCCGGGGGTGACGCCGGGGACGTACGCGAGCCGGAAGGACGGGTTCACCTGCATGTCTGTCACAGGGCAAGGCTACCGACCGTGACGGGGAGCGCCCGCGCGCTCCCTTACCCTTGTCCTCATGACATCGCTCAAGCAGAAGACCAGCCAGACCATGAAGCCGGCCACGGCGGCCAAGAAGCTGGGGATCTACCTCGACGCGGCCCCGGCGAGCTTCCAGGACGGCACGGTCTCCCGCGAGGAGCTCAGCGCCCTCCAGGCGGACCCGCCGCAGTGGCTCCAGGAGCTGCGCCAGAACGGCCCGCACCCGCGGCCGGTGGTCGCCGCCAAGCTCGGCGTCTCCATCTCGGGCCTGGCCCGCGGCGGGGTGACCGAGGCGCTCACCACCGAGCAGATCGACGCCATCAAGGCCGAGAACCCGCTCTGGCTCCAGCACGAGCGCGCCAACCAGGTGGACGTCCGCAAGGAGACCGCCCGGATCAAGGCGAAGCACGAGAAGGAGGCCGCGGAGGCCGCCGCCAAGGCCGCGAAGGCCTGACGCTCCCCGCTCCGGACGACCGATGCCGGTTCCCGCGGCCCCTGGGCTCCGGGAACCGGCATCGTCATGTCACGGGCGAACTGCAGGAACCCACAACGGTCGACGCCGTCACAGGGTTGCGGAGCCGTCAGGTGAGGAGTCCCATCACGAGGTGATCGGGCACGGCAGCCTGCCGCTGGGCGTGCTGGACGAGCTGGTCACGGACTGGATCGCGGCGCACGGAGGGCGGCCCCACCCCCGGACGGGCCCTCAGCACACCGGGATGAGCACCGTCAGCACGAACGCGTGCGGGTCCGGATTGGCCGGGGCCTGGTAGGTGAGCGTCGCGGCGATGCTCGTGCCCGGGCTCGCGGCCGGGTCGACCTGGAGCGCGAAGCCCCGGTTGTACTGGGACCAGGTGTTGTCGACGATGTCGTCGCAGGTCGCCGTGGTGCCGTCGGCCGAGATCGCGCAGCTGTTGTAACCCGGCGCGGTGTCAAGCCACTTGGAGCCGGGCGGGAGCTGGGCGACGAGCCGGCCGCGCCACGGGTAGTCGGTGGACGGGCCGAGGTTGCGCTCCAGCACCTCGAAGTCGGCCGGATCGCCGGGCGCGGCGGGCTTCGGGGGCCGCCACAGCTCCAGCACCGCGTCGGTGACGGGCGCGGAGGTGTCCCAGCTCCAGGTGGTCGAGTCGTCGTTCGGGTTCTGGTCCGCGTCCCAGGTGACGACGGCGGTGCCGCCGGGGTAGGTCTTCGGGCCGGGGGTGGTGCTGATGGTCTTGCCGTAGAGCCTCTCCGTCTCGCAGCCGGCCGGTGCCAGGCCCTTGGCGACGGTGAAGCGGATCCAGTTCCAGCCGCCGTCCACCGGTCCGGCGTGGTCCGTGCTGAGGACCAGTCCCGGGTCGCCGGGGCCGTTGACCACCAGGGTCGCGCCGTCGGCCGGCGTCTCCGAGCCGTTGTTGCAGACCGTCACCAGGATCGTGCCGACGGCGCCGGGCGCGGTCGGGAAGGACGGCGGGCTCACCTGGACGCTCAGGTCCTTGGCGTGGGTCGAGCGGTGGGCCGAGCGGTGGGTCGGGCCGGCGGCGGCCTCAGCGGCCTGCGCGGCGGTCAGGGAGAGCGGCAGCAGGGCGACTGCCGCGACGAGGGCGGGGATCCGCATGGGTGACTCCGGATCGGGGGTCAGAAGGGGCCGGAAGGGGTCGGAACGGGGCGGAACGGGCGCCCGGAGGCGTCGCGCCGGAGGGGGCGCCGAAGGTGTCGGACGCGGGCGAACGCGATGAACGGTCGTTCGATGACGAAGCTACGCACGCCCGGCGGGCCCCGCCCTGCTCGGTTACTCCGCCCGACGTCAGGCGCTTCGGGGGCGACCATGACGGCGGGCACGGCGGAACGATTCCGCACGCCGGGCCAGGGCCTCCCGCGCCCGACGTGGCGTCACCCCTTTGGCCCCTTTGACACGGTAGTGTCCGCTGGCGCGGTATCCGGCGGCCCGCCGGCCCGCAGCTCACGCACACCCATCTGGAGGAACTCGTGCCGGCTCCCGCTCGCGGTGCCCTGGCCATAGCCGCGGCCGTCCTGCTCGCCGCGGCCACAGGCTGCTCGTCCGACACCGGACACACCGCCAAGCCCGCGCCCACCAGCGCCGCCGCCAAGGGCTCGGCCCCGGCGGCCGGCGACGCGGCCGGCGGGCACGCGATCCCGGTCGGCGTCGGCCCCAAGCCCTCGTACGACGTGCAGGCCCAGCCCGCCGCGGGCACCTGTAAGTACCGCTACACCGCGGACAAGCAGCCGCTGCCGGACCCGAACTGCACCCCCGGCGCGACCAGCCCGGCGGTCACCCAGGCCAACCTGAACGACACCGTCTGCAAGCCGGGCGGCTACACCTCGGGGATCCGCCCGCCGGCGAGCATCACCGGCAAGGAGAAGGCCGAGAACGCCAAGTCCTACGGCTACAGCGGCCCGATGGGCGACGCCGAGTACGACCACCTGATCAGCCTTCAGCTCGGCGGCGACCCCAACGACCCGCGCAACCTGTGGACCCAGCCGCCCTCCCCCGACCACGTCCCGGGCAAGGGCCCGAACAACCCCAAGGACACCGTCGAGACGCACCTGCACACCGCGCTCTGCAAGGGCCAGGCCACCCTCGCCGCCGTCCAGCAGGCCATCGCCACCGACTGGACCACCGCCGAGGCCAAGCTCGGCATCGGCAAGGGCGGCGCGCCGGCCGCCGGACCGGACGCGGACGGCGACGACCAGTGAGCCGGCGCCCGTCCGCGCCCACCCGGCACTGACGGGCCCCGCGACCGACGGCCTTTCCTGGCGACGGTCCCCCTCCGGTCAGGCGCCGAGCGACTCCACCAGCTCGGCCACGGCGTCGAACGGCCGGTGCTCCGCGAGCTCCGCGGCCAGCGCGCGGGCCCGCTCGCGGAACCGGCCGTCGGCCAGCACCTCGTCGACGGCCTTCGCGACGGCCGCGGCCTCCGGCCGCCCGGTGCGCAGGTCCAGCCCCGCGCCCGACCACTGCACCCGGGCCGCCACCTCGGGCTTGTCCTCGCTCGCACCGCCGACCACCAGCGGCACGCCGTGGCGCAGCGCGGTGTGGACGCCGCCGTAGCCACCGTTGCTGACCAGGACGGAGGCGTGCGGCAGCAGCAGGTCGAACGGCACGTACGAGACGGCGTGGACGTTGCCGGGCAGTGCGCCGAGGAGTCCGGCGAGCTCGGCCGGACCGTCGGGGCGGGCGGTGGCGGCGACCACCAGGACGTCGCGGTCGGCCAGGGCCGTCACGGTGGGCGCGACGAGCTCGCCGAGGTCGTCGTTGGCGAGCGTGCCCTGGGTCACCACGACGACCGGGCGGCTGCCGTCGAGTTCCCGCCACCAGGCGGGCAGACCGTGCTCGGCACCGACGGCCGGCGGCAGCGCGCCGATCATCCGGAAGGTCTCCGGGGCGTCCCCGCGCGGGTACTCGAAGCCGGGCACGGTGAGCTGGAGGAAGTGGTCCGGCACCGTCACCATGGCGTTGGCGCGCGGGCCGTGCGGCAGGGTGAGGCCGAGGCCCGCGAACACCTCCTCCGCGTACCGCTGGAGCGGCTCGCCGCGCCGGTTCACCTCCGCGTACAGCGCCCGGTTGCGCGCCCGGCCCGCCTCGCCCGGCAGCGGCGGCAGGGCGAGGCCGAACGGCGCGGTGTCGACGCTCTGGAACATCGGCGGCGCGACCCCGACGCCCACCACGGCGGGCCGCTGCCCCCGGGGCCGGCTCAGCGCCAGCGCGAGGGCGCCCTGGAAGAACGCGTCCGCGACCACCGCGTCCGCCGGGAAGCCGGCCAGCAGCTCCTCCAGGGCGCGGTACTGCGCCGGGACGGGGTCGGTGAACACGTGCTTGACGTCGAAGGCGATCCTCGCGGGCCCGGCCGGCAGGTCGGAGCGCCCGGGGAAGCGGGCGTCGAGGTCCCGGTCGTCGAAGTCCGCCTCCGCGGGCAGCGCCGCGAAGCGCACCCCGGCCCGCTCCGCCGCCTGCGCGAAACGGCCGCCGCCGAGGAACACCACCTCGTGGCCGCGGGCGGCGAGGTCGGCGGAGATGGCGAGCAGCGGGCCGACGTGGCCGTGCGCCGGGATGGCGGCGGCGATGATCCTGGACAGTGGAATCTCCCCTGGTCAAAGGCGTGGTGGGGCACCGCCGGCCGGCGGCCCCCACCGGCTCACCGTAGGGAAAGGTTGTTGACGATCGGTAAACGCCGCCGACCCGTCAGATCCAGCCGCGCCCGCGGGCGAGCCGGGCAGCCGCGTGGCGGTTCTCGACGCCGAGCTTGGTGGTGACGGAGGACAGGTAGTTGCGGACGGTCCCCGGGGCGAGGGCCGCGCGCTCGGCGATCTCCAGGACGGGGGCGCCGTCGGCGGCGAGGGACAGGATGTCGGCCTCGCGGGCGAGCTCGCTGGCCACGCTGACACCGTCGCGCTCGGGCATCTGGAGGTCCAGGACGGAGCGCGAAGGCCGGCGGGATCGCGATCGCGATGGCGGCGATGACGAGGACGCGCGCCGTCGAGGACGCCGGGCACGACACCCTGCTCACCCAGAGCCGCTTCGCGCACCGGGCGGCCGACCTCATCACCGGCTTCCTCACCGCCGTCGCCGAGGCCCGGCCCGCCGAATCCGCCCGACCCGCCGGACCCACCGGACCCGCCGGCCAGGAGGCCGCCAAGTGACCCCCGTCCCGACGTGCGCGCCGTGTTCACCGGCAGAGCGGTCTTCAAGGGCAAGGGCGCCGCGGGCGGATCGCCGGGGCCGCGATGCTGCTCGGCACCCTCGCCACCCAGCACCCGCACCCCGCGTTCAACCGGCTCCAGCTCAAGGACACCTTCTCGCTGCTGCCGAACTGGCGCTTCTTCGCGCCCACCCCCAGCGCGTTCATGGTCGTCGGCGGCATCGCGATGATGGCCTGGATCGACCCGCTGCTGCTCGCCCCCACCCTCGCCTGCCTCGGCACCGCCAGCGCCGTCTCGCTGCTGCTGGCCCGCCGGGTGCGGCTCGTGGCGACGGCCAACCGGGAGGACACCGGCGTCTACGGCTCCGCCCTGATGCGCGTCCTCGGCGCCCTGCCGACCGTCAAGGCCTCCCGCGCCGAGCACCGGGAGACCGAGCACCTCGGCGTCCTCGCCGACCGCGCCCGGCGCTCCGGCGTGCGGGTCTCGGCCCTGTCCGCGCTGCTCACCCCGGCGATGAACGTCGGCACCCAGATCGCCCTGACCGTCGTCATCGCGTGGGGCATGGCCCGCGTCGCGACCGGTGCCATGGCGCCCGCCGACCTGATGTCGTTCATGATGTACCTGTTCTACCTGGTCGCACCGCTGGTGATGCTCTTCATGTCGATCGCCCAGTTCCAGCAGGGCCGGGCCTCCCTCGACCGCCTCTCCGAACTCGGGGCGATCGAGCAGGAGGACGCCGGACCGCCCGCGCACGCCGCCGTCGACGGGCACGGTCTCGTCTTCGACGGGGTGACCTTCGCCTACCCCGGCAGCGACGCCCCCGTCCTCCACGACGTGTCGCTGACCGTCCCCGAACGCGGCCTCACCGACGTCGTCGCCGCCCTCCCGGACGGCCTCGACACCGAGCTCGGCGAGCGCGGCACCGGCCTGTCCGGCGGCGAGCGCCAGCGCCTGGCCAGCGCCCGCACCCTGCTGCAGAAGCCCCGGATCGTGCTCCTCGACGAGGCCACCGCGAGCCTCGACGGCGCCTCCGAGGCGGCGCTGCGCGACAGCATCGCCGCCATCGCCCGGGACCGCGCCGTCGTCGCCATCGCCCACCGCTTCTCCACCATCACCCAGGCCGACCGGATCATCGTGCTCGACCGCGGCCGCGTGCAGGCCGTCGGCACCCACGCCGGCCTCAGCGAGGACAGCGGCCTGTACCGGCGCCTCGCCGAACACCAGGGGGTCGCCGCATGACGTTCGACGCCGCCGTCGTCGGCACCGGGCCCAACGGGCTCGCCGCCGGTGTCACCCTCGCCCGGGCCGGGCTGCGCGTGGTCCTCTTCGAGGCCGCCGACACCATCGGCGGAGGGCTGCGCACCACGGCGCTGTTCGACAGCGCCGTGCGGCACGACGTCTGCGCGGCCGTCCACCCCATGGCCGCCGCCTCCGCGTTCTTCCGTCGCTTCGACCTGCCCGCGCGCGGCGTCCGGCTGCTCCAGCCCGACATCCCCTACGCCCACCCGCTGCCCGGCGGGCGGGCCGCCGCGGCCTGGCGCAGCCTGAGCCGCACCGCCGCCCACCTCGGCCCCGACGGGCGCCGCTGGATGCAGCTCCTCGGGCCGCTCGCCGACCGCTCCCCCGCCGTCGTCGACCTGCTCCTGTCCGACCAGCGCAGCGTACCGGGCGACCTCCTCGCGCCCCTGCTCCTCGGAGCGCGGGTGCCCACGCTCGCGACCCGGCTCACGCCCTTCGGGCTCTTCCGCCACGAACCCGCCCGGGCGCTCCTGACCGGTGTCGCCGCGCACGCCGTCGGCAAGCTCCCCTCCGTCACCTCGGCCGCCGTGGCGCTCCTGCTCGCCCACACCGCGCACAGCACCGGCTGGCCCCTCCCCGAGGGCGGCAGCGCCGGCATCGCCGACGCCCTCGCCGCCGACATCACCGCCCACCGCGGCGTCTTCCACACCGGGCAGCGCATCCGCGACCTCGCCGAACTCGGCGACGTCCCGCTCGTCCTGCTCGACGTCGGGCCCAAGGAGTTCCTCGCCCTGGCCGGCCCCCGGCTCCCCGAGCGCTACCGGCGCGCGCTGCGCCGCTACCGGTACGGGCCGGGGGCGGCGAAGGCGGACTTCCTCACCGACGGGCCGATCCCCTGGACGAACCCGCTGGTGGGCCGGGCCGGCACCGTCCACCTCGGCGGCACCCGGGCCGACGTCGTCCGCCAGGAGACGACGACGGCCGCCGGCCTCCCGGTCGCGGACCCGTTCGTGCTGGTCGTCGACCCGGCCGTGACCGACCCGACCCGCGAGGTCGGCGGCCGACGCCCGGTCTGGGCCTACGCCCACGTCCCGCACGGCGACCCGCGCGACCCCGTCGACCTGATCCGCCGCCGCATCGAGGAGTACGCGCCGGGCTTCGGCGAGACGATCGTCGCCTCGCGCGGCCTGTCGGCGCGGCAGTACGAGGAGTACAACCCGAACTACGTCGGCGGCGACATCGGCGCGGGCGCCCTCACGCTCCGCCAGTCCCTGGCCCGCCCGGTGGCCCGCTGGAACCCGTACGAGACCCCGCTGCCCGGTGTGTACCTGTGCTCGGCCGCGACGCCGCCGGGCCCGTCCGTCCACGGCATGTGCGGCCACCACGCGGCCCTGGCGGCACTGCGACGCCACCACGGGCTGCGGGAGGCACCGGAGTTGGGACCGGACGCCTAGCCGCTCCGCCCGTTCGACCCGGCCACGCAGCCGGCTTCCGGGAGCGGAGGCGTCGCCCATCGGCTCAGCGGCCGAGCACCGCGCCGCCGTTCAGCCCGATGACCTGCCCGGTCACGTACCCGGCCGCCGGGGAGGCAAGGTAGGAGACCGCCTCGGCCACGTCGTCCGGGGTGCCGGCGCGGCCCACCAGGGTGTCGGCCACCTTCTGGGCGTGGAAGGCCTCCGTCCAGCCGTCGCCGAAGATCTCGGTGTCCTCGACGTAGCCGGGCGCGAGGACGTTGACGGTGATCCCGTCCGGGCCCAACTGCCGGGCCAGGCCGAAGGCCCAGCCGTGCAGGGCGGCCTTGGCGGCGGCGTACGAGCCGAGCGAGTGCGGGCCCGCGCCGCCGCGCTGGGCGGCGGCCGAGCTGATGACGACCAGGCGCGCGCCGGGCCTGCGCAGGTGGTCCTGCAGGGCGGTGGTGAGGAGGACGGCGGAGAGCAGGTTGCCGTCCAGGTCCTGGCGCCAGGACTGCGCGAGGGCGGCGAGGCCGCGGTCTGCGGGCGGGGTGACGATGGCGCCCGCGTTGTTCACGAGGGCGTCCACCGGGCCGAGTTCGGCGATCCGCGCGGCGGCGGCCTCGACCGCACCGGGGTCGGTCAGGTCGACCGGCACGGGCAGGATCCGGCCCGCCCCGACGGTCCGCTCGATCGCGTCCCGGGCCTCGTCGAGGACGGCCGCGCGCCGCCCGAGGATCGCCACCCGGTTCCCGTCGGCGGCGAGCCTGGCGGCGATCGCCCGGCCGATGCCGGTGCCACCGCCGGAGACCACGGCGAGCCGCTCGGTCGCCGCCATCAGTGGCCCGCGCCCTCGTAGTAGTCGCGCATGAGCTCGCTCGACCAGGCGGGCTGGCGCACCTCGCCGCGCGGGCCGAACTCGGCCAGGTAGGGCTTGATGTCGAGCACCGGCGTGCCGGCCACCGCGTCCAGGCCCGCGACGTGCAGGTCCAGGCCGTCCACGCGCAGCAGCCGGCAGCGGGAGACGCCGAGCCGGTTGGGCCGGTTCTTGCCGCGCTGGGCGAAGATGCCGACCAGCGGCCAGTCGGTGTTGCCGCGCGGGTGGCGGGCGCCGGTCTCGACCTTCTCCACCGGCACGCGGTCGAAGTGGTAGACGATCTCCAGGTGGGAGAAGTCCGCCAGCCCGTACAGCGCCTCCTCGGTGAACTGCTCGCCGTCCAGCCGGACGATCGCGGTGACCGCGCCCCAGCGGTCGTCAACCACCTCGTCCCGCCCGCCGACGACCTGCGCCACCGGCCTCGAAGTCACGTCCATGAGCCCCCCGTTCGTCGTGCGATCACCTGGCATCGTAGTGGCTTCCGACGGCGAGCCCACCGGCGAGTAGCAGAAGGTCGGGCGTCCGCAGCACCCTCCCGCCGAACCCGGGCAGCGGCACGTGCAGCGGCTCGGTCCAGGCCTCCGGTGACGGCGGCGACGGTGTCGGCGTCCCCGCCGAGGTCGATCGCGGCGCGGACGGCGGAGCCGATCACCACGCCCGCCGCGCGGTCCTGCCAGTCACGTCCGGTCATTCAGGGAGGTTGACCGCCGGGTGGCGGAGGATGTCGAGCACCACCGCACCGTTCACCGTCTCCTGGGCGACCAGGAGCGCGGCCAACTCGTCCAGGTGGTGGCGGTGTTCGCGCAGGAGGCCGATGGCGCGCTGCTCGGCGCGGCGCAGCAGGGCGGCGACGGCCTCGTCGATGGCGCGCTGGGTCTCCTCGGAGTAGGGGCGGCGGAGCAGGTCCTCGGGGCTCTCGCCGAGGTAGCGCGGGGAGCCGGAGGCGTAGCCGACCGGGCCGAGGTCCGGGGAGAGGCCGAATTCGCGGACCATCCGGGTGGCGACGGAGGTGGCGTTGGCGAGGTCGTTGGCCGCGCCCGTCGAGCCCTCGCCGAAGACGACCAACTCGGCTGCCCTTCCGCCAAGTTGGACGGTGAGAAGGTCGGTCAGGTAGCTCTCGCTGTACAGGTGCCGCTCGGCCTCGGGGAGCTGTTCGGTGGCGCCGAGGGCGACGCCGGCCGGGAGGATGGTGACCTTGGCGACGGGGTCGGCGTGCTCGCACAGCGCGGCCATCAGGGCGTGTCCGGACTCGTGGACGGCGACGGCGTGCCGTTCCTCGGGCAGCAGCGCGTTGGAGGACTCGCGGCGGCCGAGCAGGACGCGGTCGCGGGCGGTGTCGAGATCGTCGGCGGTGATGGTGGCGCGGTCGGCGCGGACGGCGTTGATGGCGGCCTCGTTGACGAGGTTGGCGAGGTCGGCGCCGGAGAAGCCGGGGGTGCCGCGGGCGATGCGGTCGAGGTCGGCGTCCGGGGCGAGGGTCTTGCCGCGGACGTGGACGGCGAGGATGGCGGCCCGCTCGCGCTGGTTGGGCAGCGGCACGGTGACCTGCCGGTCGAAGCGGCCGGGGCGTAGCAGGGCCGGGTCGAGGGCGTCGGGCCGGTTGGTGGCGGCGATGACGACGATGCCGGTGCTCTGGTCGAAGCCGTCCATCTCGGCGAGCAGTTGGTTGAGCGTCTGCTCGCGCTCGTCGTTGCCGCCGAGCCGGGAGCCGCCCGCGCGGCGGCCGCCGACGGCGTCGATCTCGTCGATGAAGATGATGGACGGCGCGCGTTTGCGGGCGTCGTCGAAGAGGTCGCGGACGCGGGAGGCGCCGACGCCGACGAACATCTCGACGAAGCCGGAGCCGGTGACGGACAGGAACGGCACCTCGGCCTCGCCGGCGACGGCGCGGGCCAGCAGGGTCTTGCCGGTGCCCGGCGGCCCGACCATGATCACGCCGCGCGGTCCCTTGGCCCCGGCGGCGGCGTACCGCCCGGGGCTGCGCAGGTAGTCGACGACCTCGCTGACCTCCTGCTTCACGCCCTCGTACCCGGCCACGTCGGCGAAGCCGGTGGCGGGCCGCTCGGCCTCGATGATCTTCGCCCGGGAGCGCCCGATCGCGCTCAGGCCGCCGGTCATCGTGCGGGCGGCGAGCCGGCCGGACCACAGGAAGAGCCCGCCGAAGACCAGCAGCGGCAGGAACAGCAGCAGGGTGGACCAGATCGAGCTGCCGCCGGTGCGGCTGCCGGTGACGTCGACGTGCTGGGTGGCGAGCGACTGGCTGAGCCTGGTGGTGTCGAGGGCGGTCGGGATCTGGCTGGTGAAGCGGGTGCCGTCCTTGAGGGTGCCGCTGACGCCGCCGGTGTCGGTCACGTTCACCGTCTTGACCTGGCCGGCGTCGACCCGGCCGACGAAGTCGGAGTACCCGTACCGGGTGCCGGCCGGACCGGGCGCCTGGACGACGAGCAGCAGGATCAGCGCCAGCAGGGCGCCGACGGGCAGCAGCCAGCGGCGGACACCCGGGGGCGGCGGGGGCTTGGACTGCGGCGGCCTGGGCTTGAACGGGCCCGGCCCGGATGGTCCCTGCTCCGGGCCGCCGGACGAGGACGGCCCCGGCGGGGTGGCCGGGTGCCGGGTGGCCTGGTGCCGGGTGGCCTGGTCCCGAGTGGCCTGGTCCCGAGTGGCCTGGTGCCGGGTGGCCTGGTCCCGAGTGGCCTGGTGCCGGGTGGCGCGCAGGCGGATCCGTCCGGTCATCTGCGCTCACCGCCTCTCCGGAGGCGGCCGGGCGGGGTGACCGCCGGGGCCTCCGTCTCCATGGTCGGACGAGACGGCCCCGGACGGGAGGGGGAGGCTCTCCCCCGATCGGTCAGGAGAAGTCGAGCGAGCCCGTGCGGGTGCGCTTGAGCTCGAAGAACTTCGGGTACGCGGCCAGTGCCCGGACCCCGTCGAAGATCTTCACCGCGTCCTCGCCGCGCGGGATCGCGGTCAGCACCGGGCCGAAGAACGCGACGCCGTCCACGTGGATGGTCGGCGTGCCGACCTCCTCCCCGACCGGGTCCATGCCCTCGTGGTGGCTCTTGCGCAGCGCGATGTCGTACGCGGTGCTCCCGGCCGCGTCGGCGAGGTCCTCCGGCAGGCCGGCCTCGGCGAGCGCCTCCCGGATGACCGTCGCGTCGGCCTCGCGGTCCTGGTCGTGCAGACGGGTGCCGAGCGCGGTGTACAGGTCGCGCAGCACGTGCTCGCCGAACCGCTCGGCGGCGGCGATGCAGACCCGGACCGGGCCCCAGCCCGTGGTCAGCAGGCGCTGGTAACGCTCGGGCAGGCCCTCGCGGCCCTCGTTGAGGACGGACAGGCTCATCACGCGGAAGGTCAGGTCGAGCTCGCGCTCGCGCTCGACCTCCAGGATCCACCGGGAGGTGATCCAGGCGAACGGGCAGATCGGGTCGAAGTAGAAGTCAACTCTGGTGGTCATGGAGAGGAGCCTAGGCGGCCGAGTGGACCGCCGGACAGTGCCAATCAGAGCGGGTTCGCATGGGCCACTTACTCGCTCGGGCCGCACACCGTGCCGTCCGCCGGCACCTTGCCGTCCAGCAGGTAGGCGTCCACCACCGTCTTCAGGCACGGGTTGCCGGTGTTGTACCCGCCGTGGCCCTCGCCCTGGAGCGTCACCGTGACGCCCACGCCCCCGCCCAGCTGCTGCGCCATCGTCCGCGCGCCCTCGACCGGGGTGGCCGGGTCGCCGGTGGTGCCGACCACCAGGATCGGCGCGGCGCCCGCGGCGGCGACCTCGGGGTGGTCGGTCCTGCCGGCCACCGGCCAGCCGGTGCAGCCGGTCAGGCCCCACGCGGTGAACGCGCCGAAGACCGGGGAGGCCTCCTTGAACTGCGGCAGCTGCTGCTCGACGTCCTGGTCCGAGTAGCGCTGCTTGGCGTCCACGCAGCTGATCGCCCGGTTCGCCGCGTTGAGGTTGTTGTAGTGGCCGCTCGGGTCCCGCCCGAGGAGGCCGTCGGCGAGCTGGAGCAGCATCGTGCCGGTGCCCCGCTGCATCGCCTCGGTGAGCCCGGCGGCCAGCGCGGGCCACGTCTCCTGGCTGTACAGGGCGCCCGCGATCCCGGTGACGGCGAGGCTCTCGGTCAGCCGGCGCCCGCTGTCGGTCGGCAGCGGATTCTGCTGCAGCGACTGCAGGAGTCCGGTGACCTTCGCGGTGCCGTCGGCGCCGCCACTGCCGGTCGGGCAGTCCGGCACACCGGCGGCGCAGGCCTTCATGAAGTCCTCCAGGGCGAGCTGGAAGCCCTTGGCCTGGCCGAGCGAGGACTGCGCCGGGTCCTTCGTCGGGTCCACCACCGAGTCCAGCACGGCGCGGCCGACCTGCTGCGGGAACAGGTGCGCGTAGACGCCGCCGAGCTGGGTGCCGTAGCTGATGCCGAAGTAGTGCAGCTGCTGGTCCCCGAGGGCCTGCCGCATGAGGTCCATGTCGCGGGCGGCGCTCTCGGTGTCCACGAAGGGCAGCACGGCGCCCGAGTTGCGCTCGCAGGCCGCGTTGAACTGCGCGGTGCTCTCGTCGAGCGCCTTGACGGCCTCCGGGGTCTCGGGGGTGTCGTCGATCGCGTTGGCGGCGTCCATCGCCTTGTCGTCCAGGCAATTCACCCCGGCGCTCGCACCGACCCCGCGCGGGTCGAAGCTCACCAGGTCGTAGCGGGTGTTGAGGGAGGCGTAGGTCTCCGCCAGCGCCGGCAGCGTGGTGATGCCCGAGCCGCCGGGGCCACCGAAGTTGAACACCAGCGAGCCGATCCGGTGCTGCTCGTCCTTGGCCCGGGAGCGGATCAGCGCGAGGTCGATCGTGGTGCCGTTCGGCTTGGCGTAGTCCAGCGGGGCCTTGAGCGTCGCGCACTCCCAGTCCCCCGCGGGCGGCGTGCCGCCGCCCTGCGCGGCGTCCGGCGCGCCGCACGCGTGCCAGTCGAGCTGCTGGACCGCCGCGGGCTCCGCCGTCAGCGGCGCGGCCGGCGCGGGCTCGGCGACGGTCCCGGCCCCGCCCTGACAGCCGGCCGAGGAGGCGAGGAGCAGCGCGCTCAGCCCGAGCGCTCCGGCACCGCGGACGACGGTGTGCATGGGGACTCCACCTCTCGAAAGGCCGGACGCGGCGCTTCGGTGCCCGGACGAACGGGCGCGCGAACGGGCGCGCGCCGGGGCCGCACACGCCCCGCGCCCGTTCGCTCACCCTAGGTGCGCCCGACCACGCGCGCCGTCCGGGCTCCCCCGTCGGGGGGCGCGTGCCGCCCGGCGTCCCACCGGCCGTCCGGGTGGGGCGGGCACGCCGCTGCGCCGCGACGCCGTTCGTGCCGGGGCGCAGCGGGGACGGCGGCGGGGGCTACTTGGGCATCTCGTTCCAGAGCTGGTCGGGGCCCTTGCCGGTGAGGCGGGCCCAGATGCCGTCGTCGTCGGGGTTCATGTTCACGAGGTACGCCAGGTCGGGCTTGTCGTAGGCGTGGGAGACGTAGTCGATGAACCGGGCGGTGGCCTGGTAGCCGCTGTCGTAGTGGTCGTTCGGGCCGAAGTGCTGGGCGCCGGTGCCCGGCTGGAAGTTGTAGTCGCGCACCCAGTCCGCGAGGCCCTCGCCGACCCACCAGTGCTCCTTGTCGGGGCCGTGGGGGTTGTTCCAGACCGCGACGTGCACGGCCTCGTGCACCAGGAAGCCGGTGTCGCCCCGGTTGTTCCGGGTGTAGTCGATGTTGACGTGGACCTCGTTGGCGCCGTTGGCGTACGTCGCGTAGGCGGGGTGGTCCTTCAGGGCCGGGTCCATGATGATCCGGAAGTAGGTGGGCGCGGGGAACGCCCCCTCGGTGAGGAGGTTGGAGATCTGCGGGTAGTAGTCCGCGACGGTCCGCTTCTGCTGCTCCAGCCACGGGCCGAGGTCCGGGGCCTGCGAATAGTCCAGGTCGATGGCCGGGCGGCCGGCGGTGGGCGGGGTGGTGCCGGTGTTGTTGTCGAGGTTCCAGGACTGCGCCGGGTCGCCGGCGTTGCAGCCGGCCACCCGGACGCCGAGGTCGGCGCCGCGGGTGAGGCAGAGGTTGCCGTCCGAGACGCTGTGCAGCAGCCACGCGCGGCCGTTGCCCGTCGACGTGTTCTCCAGCCACCAGCGCTGGTTGGCGGCACCGACGTCGTTCCAGGAGCCGACGGTGTTGTAGGTCCGGTCGCGGTCGACCGCGTTGTTGGTGCCGGGCACCTTGATCGACCAGGTGCCGTTGCCCTCGTCCCGGACCGTCCACACCTGCTGGGCGGACGACTGGTTCCAGTCGCGGATCAGCACCTTGCCGCCGGTGTTCGTGCTGTCCCACTGCAGGGCGCCGCCCGCGTAGCTGGATATGCGGTAGTCGGCGCCGCTGGTCGGCAGCGGCTCGGCCGCACTCGCGCTCTGGGCGCCGAGGGCCATGCCGGACACCACGGTCGCGGACAGGACGGCGGCCGCGGCCGCCCGACGGATGATCATGTCGAAGCTCTCCTCCCGGCCGGTCCCGGTGGACCGGCCCGCGGGGACATGCCACCGCCCGGCGGTGTACGCGGCGTCGACGGCCCGTCAACGGAGGCGTTGACGAGGACGTGGACGCCGACGTGGACGAAGGCGTTGACGAGGACGTGGACGGAGGCACGGCCGGAGGCTCCTGCGGGCGAGTTGACGGAGGTGCGCGCGCGGCGATCGACACTCGGTGAGGTCGTCAACGAACCGCCCGCCCCGCAGACCGCTCAGCGGACCCCTCCGTGCTCGCGTCAAGTCGGCGTTTATAGGCTGATGAGAGGGTCGGTTTGAACGCGACCGAAGGTCCCGGCCCGGGCCCACGGCGGCGGGACGCGACGATGTACGGGGTCGAGGAGGATCATGCGTGGCACCACGCTCGGTGACCGCTACCGGTTGGACGAGTGGCTCGGTGGCGGTTCGATGGGCGACGTCTGGCTCGCGGAGGACGAGGTCCTCGGGCGCCGGGTGGCCGTCAAGGTCCTGAAGCCCGCGCTGCTGGACGAACCGGGCTTCGCGGAGCGCTTCCACGAGGAGGCCCGGGTGATGGCCCGGCTGCGCCACCCGGGCATCGTCGGCGTGCACGACTTCGGTTCCGGCCGGCTCGACGGCGGCCACTCCTGGACGACCGCCTGGGGCAGCACCGGGCGTCCGATCGCCTACCTCGTCATGGAGCTCATCGACGGCGAGCCGCTCAGCGACGTCCTGAAGCGGCGCGGGCGCCTCGACGCCCCCGAGACGCTCGGCCTGGCCCTCCAGGTGCTGGAGGCGCTGACGGCCGCGCACGAGGCCGGGGTCGTCCACCGGGACATCAAGCCGGACAACCTGATGGTCCGCGAGGAACGCGTCGTGATCGCCGACTTCGGCATCGCCCGCCCCGGCTGCGACACCCGGCTGACCGTGCCCGGCATGGTCCTCGGCACCGCCGCCTACCAGGCGCCCGAACAGGCCTCGACCGGCGCGGTCAGCGCCGCGGCCGACCTGTACGCGCTCGGCGTCGTGCTCTACGAGTGCCTGTCCGGGCAACTGCCGTACCACGGGCAGACGGCACTGGAGGTCATCCTCAAGCACCTGACCACCCCCGTGCCGCCGCTGCCGGCGGACGTCCCGGCCCCGGTCCGGGCGCTGGTGGCCCGCGCGATGGCGAAGGACCCCGCCGAACGCTGGCCGGACGCCGCCACCATGGCGGCGGCCGCCCGGGCCGCGCTCGACGGCGAGCCGGTGGACGCGGTGGAGGCCGCGGCGCCGGTCGCGCCCTCGGGCACCGCCATCCGGACGGCGGCGCGGCCGGTCATGGTCGCCGCGGCGGCCCCGACGGGAACCCGCCCGGCCGCCGGTCGGCTGCGGGCGGCGCTGCGGGGGCGCCGCCGGCTGCTGATCGCGGCGGGCGTGCTCGCGCTCTGCTCGGCCATCACCGCCGCCACGGCCACCACCCTCGGCCGGGACGCCGGCCGGGCGACGGCCGACGCCGCACTCGCCGGCGGCGGGCCGACGGCGGCCGTGCAGCCGACGGTCATCCCGCTCGCGGACGTCTCCCGGGCGCCCACCGGTACGGGCACGCCGTCGCCTAGTGCGCCCACGGCCCCGGGGTCACCCCTGCCGACCGCGCCCGGCGCCCCGATGGGGCCGGTCCCGGTGGGCGGCCAGAGCGGGATCGCCGGCGCGGGCGGTACGGGCAGGGCGGGCAGTGCGGGCAGCCTGCCTGACGCCCCGTCCGCGTCGAACGCCCCCGGGCGTCCTCCGGTCCCCGGTCCGGCCGTTCCGGCGCCGTCGCCCAGTGCCGTCGCCCCGGGACCGGCGTACACCCCGGGCCCGGTCGTGCCGGGCTACCGGACGGGCGACCCGGGCGGGGACCAAGGCGGTTACCAGCCGGGGACGCCGTCCGACAAGCCGACGACGACGGCGCCCAAGCCGCCGTACACGGCCGCGCCCCCGCCGCCGCCCCCGGACACCAACACCGCCAAGCCGCCCGTCCGGCCGCCGACGGAGGGGGCGACCGGGCTCCCGCCGTACGGCCGGCTGACGAACCGCGGACTCGCCCTGACCGACCAGAACTCGGGCACCCGGAACCAGAACCCGGTCGTCCAGGCCCCCGACACCGGCGCCGCCTCCGTCTGGCAACTGGTCCCGCGCCAGGACGGGGGCGGCTACTTCCTGAACAACGGCGCCACCGGGTACCAGAGCCGCCTGGACGCCAGCAACGAGACGTCCCAGGCGCAGATCTGGGCCTCGCCCTCGTACAGCGTGAACCAGGTCTGGTCCTTCATGCCGACGTCCGGCGGTTACCTGCTGGCGCTCACCGGGAAGACCTGGCTGTGCCTGACGGGCAAGGGCCCGAACGTGCCCGCCGTCGTCGGCCAGTGCACGGGCGGCGCCGACCAGGTGTGGGCGGTCGCGGCGGTCTGAACACGTGAACGGACGAAACACAGGAACGGACGAAGGCCGGGCCCGCGGGCCCGGCCTTCGCCGTACGTCCCGGGCGTCACCTCACCCCGGCAGCCAGGACGGCCAGCGCGGGCGGGCCGGCCCCGCCGCGTGGTCGCCGCCCAGCAGCGGCACCAGGCGCTCCGCCTCCGGGGAGCCGATCGGTGCCAGGATCCCGTGCGCCTCCGCCCAGCACGCGCGGGCCCGCGGCAGGTCCGTCCGGCTGTCCGCCAGCGCGTCGCCCAGGGCCGCCAGAGCCAGGCCCCGGCCGCGGTGGTCGCCGTCCAGGGTCAGCGCGTCGACGGCCCCGCCCGCCGTCTCCACCGCCTCCTCCCAGCACCGGGCCGCCCGCAGCGACCCCGCGAGGCCCAGCAGGAGCCTGCCGGTGCGACGGTGGTCGGCGGGGTCGGTGAGGGCGAGGGCGGCGCGGCGGTGGGCGGCGGCCTCGGCGAGGTCGCCGCGGTCGTCGGCGATCGTGCCGAGGGCGTCGCGGGCGAGCGCCTCCAGTTCGCGGTCGGCGAGCTCGTGGCTGATCACCAGGGACTGGTCGATCACCCGGTGCGCCGCGTCGTGGCGGCCCTGGCGGGCGAACGCGCCGGCCAGGTTGAGGAGTTCGGCGGCCAGCGAGCGGCGGTCACCGGCCCGGTCCCAGGCGGAGGCGGCGGCCGAGAAGCCGGTCACGGCCTCGTCGGGGCGGCCGGCCTGGAGGAAGCAGGCGGCGAGCGAGCTGTGGGCGAGGGCCAGCAGCGGGCGGGCCGGTTCGAAGGCGGCGCACAGGTCGCGGGCGCGGAGCAGTTCGGCGAGGGCCGAGGGCACCGAGCCGACCTCGGTCAGCAGCCGGCCGAGGACGAGCCGGGCGCGGGCCTCGGCGGCGCGGTCGCCCTGCTCGACGCTCGCGTGCAGGAGCGCGTTGGCGGCATGGCCGAGGGGCCGGGTGGCGTGCCCGGAGTCGGCCAACAGGCAGCAGCCGAGCAGGAGTTCGGCGAGCCGACCGAGGGCGGGTGCGGTGTCGGCGGCGCGCCCGGGCAGCTTGGCGCACTGGCTCACCAGGGCGCCGACGGCCGGGGACGAGCCGACGGCGAAGCCGCGCCGCGCGGCGGACGCCCCGAGCGCCGCCGTCACCAGCGCGTGGTGGTGGTCCACCAGGCGGCTCAGCGCGTCCCGCTGCTCGTCCCGCTGCTCGTCGGGGTCGTTGCCCCCGCCGGCCCGCCGGGCGAAGGCCCGCAGCAGGTCGTGGTAGCGGTAGTGGTCGGGGCTGGCGTGACTCTCCAGCATCGAGCAGTCCACCAGCGACTCGGCGAGCTCGACGGCGTCCGGCTCGGGCAGGTCGAGCACCGCGGCGACCGCCCCGGGCGACAGGTCGGGCACCTCGGGGACGGCCAACAGCCGGAAGGCGCGCGCCTGTTCGTCGTCCAGCTGGTCGTAGCCGAAGCGGAACGACGACTCGACGGCCAGGTCGCCGCTGCGCAGCGCGTCCAGCCGGTAGCGGTCGCCGGTGAGCTGCTCCAGCAGCCGGGTGATCGTCCAGGTCGGGCGGCAGGCCAGCCGGGCGGCGAGGATCCGCACGGCGAGTGGCAACTGGCCGCAGAGCCTCACGAGTTCACCGGCCGCCTCCGCCTGCGCGGCCACCCGCTCGGCGCCGACCACCCGGGTGAGCAGGGTGACGGCGTCCTCGGCCGGGAGCACGGGGAGCTCGGTGAACCTCGCGTTGGGCAGGGCGCCGAGGCGGGTGCGGCTGGTGACGAGGACGGCGCAGCCGGCGCTGCCCGGCAGCAGCGGGCGGACCTGTTCGGCGTCGCGCGCGTTGTCCAGCAGCACGAGGACGCGGCGGCCCGCGAGCAACGAGCGGTAGCGGGCGGAGCGTTCGGCGAGGCCGGCCGGGATCGCGTCGCCGACGACGCCGAAGGAGCGCAGGAACGCGGCCAGGGCCTCCTCGGGCCGGGTGGGGCGGCCGTCGGCGCCGTGCAGGTCGAGGTAGAGCTGGCCGTCCGGGAACTCGGCGGCCAGGCCGTGGGCGACGTGCACGGCGAGCGCGGTCTTGCCGACCCCGCCCATGCCCGCAACGGCGGCCACCGGCACGCTGCCCGGCTCCCGCAGGGCGGCGCGCAGCGCCTCGGCCTCCGCGCCACGTCCCGTGAAGTCCGCTGCAGACGCCGGGAGTTGGGCCGGGACGAGGGTGGAGGCCGGATCGGCTCCGACGGCCGGGACGTCCGGTTCGGTGAGCACCCACTCGGTGGTCGCCGACAGCGTCTCGTCGGACGCCAGGATCCGGCCGTGCAGGTCGCGCAGGCCGGGCCCGGCACCGACGCCCAGCTCGTCGCGCAGCCGGCGGTCCGCCGCCCGGTACGCCGCGAGGGCGTCGGCCTGGCGGCCGGAGCGGAACAGCGCGAGCATCAGCAGCTCCGAGAGCCGCTCGCGCAGCGGGTGCTCCTCCACGAGGGCCGCGAGTTCGGCCACCGACTCGGTGCACCGGCCGCCCTCGACCTCCGCCTCCAGGCACAGCTCCAGGACGGCGAGCCGCCGCTCCTCCCACTCCCTGCGCTGGCGCTGCGCGTACGGGCCGGGCAGTCCGGGCATCGACTCGCCGCGCCACAGCGCGAGCGCGCCGCGCAGCGCGGCGGCCGCGTCGGCGTTCCGGCCGTCGGCGCGCCGGGCCCGGCCCTCGGCCAGCAGTTCCTCGCACCGCGCGGTGTCCAGGCCCCCGCCGCCGACGGCCAGCAGGTACCCGCCGCCGACCGACGCCAGCGCCTCGGCCCCGAGCACCCGCCGCAGCCGGTGCACGTACGTCCGGACGACGCCCGTCGCCCTGGCCGGCGGCTCGTCACCCCACAGGTCGTCGATCAGCTGCGCCCCCGACACGTGCCGGCCCGCCCGGAACAGCAGCGCCAGCAGCAGGCTCTGCTGCTGCGGCGAACCGAGCGGCACCTCCGCCCCGTCCCGCCAACAGCGCAGCGGCCCGAGCACCGCGAACCGCAGCCCGCCCGAACTCCCGCCCTCGCCGACCAACCGACATCCCCTCCACCCCGCGACAATCCCCCACCCGCATGATACCGACCGGCATTCCCCCTGGTCAGACCCCTACCGGGGCCCCCGGGGACGATCCGGGATAGGACCGTCACACGGGCACGAACGGGACGGGAACACCCTTGACCAACGAGTCCGACAGCGTGGGCATCGTCATCACCACCGGCCACCAGGGCGTTCTGCTCCTGGGGCCCGCTGTCCGGGCACCCCGGAGCGGGCGACCCCCGGGAGGGCGGGACGCCGTACGAGACCGCCGTCCGCGACGCCGTTCGCCACGCTCGTTCGCGAGGCGAGCCTGCTCGGCGTCCTCGCCCGGGGCGCGCTCTCGCCCTTGGGCGCCGCGCCGGCGGATCGTGATCTCGACCGACTCGCCGAGCAGACCCGACGGTTGCCGCCGCCCGCGGTCCACGGGGGGGGCGCATCGGCTCCGATCTCACCGCGGTCGCGACCGGCGCACCGTCCACCAGGCTCGCTGTTCTGCTCGATTCCACGGCCGACCGCGAGTCCCGGGGGACGGCCTCGGTGTGGCGCTTCAGAACTCGATCCGCCGTACCTCCACGCGTGGTGCCACCTCCGCTCCGACAACCGGGTGTTCGTGCTCTCCCGCATCCGCGCCGTGGCACCGGCGTCGCTCCGCCGCGCACCGGACGTCGCGAAGAAGTCGATGAAATTCTCCTCCGGCTGTCACGAATCCTCCCCGGGGCGGGTCGAGTCGGTGAAGGCGCCGAGACACGGCCCGTAGAAACCGAGGGGAACACGATGTCCGAGAACACGACGATGGAGCCGCGACCGATCACCGCCGAGGTCCCGCCGCGGCCGCGGCTGGCGACGGATCCCGGGGCGCTCGTGCCCGAGTTGGCGGAGGTGTCCGCGGCGCTGTTCAGGGCCACCGGCAACCGGTCGGTGCCGCGGACGACGATCGGCCTGGTGCAGCTGCGCGCCGGGCAGATCGCCGGCAGCACGTACCTGACCGTGCTGCACACGGGCTTCCTGCGCAAGGCCGGGGAGACGCAGGAGCGGATCGACTCGGTGGCGGCGTGGTGGGACTCGCCGTACTTCACCCCGGCCGAGCGGGCCGCGCTCGCCCTGGTGGAGGCGGTGCTCCAGCCGGCCCCGCGGGGCGGCGAGCGGGTGCCGGACGCCTTGTACGCCGAGGTGGCCGGGCACTACGACGAGACGGCGCTCACGACACTGACGCTGGCGATCGGGCAGGTCAACTTCTTCACGGCGATCGCCCTGGTCGCCAAGCCCGTCCCGGGGAGGTCGTTCTCCGACCCCTGGGCGTGACGGCTCGTGGGGAGCGCCTAGCGCAGCATCAGGTCCGGCGTGCCGCGGACGGCGTACACCGGGAGGCGTGCGCCGTCCAGGACGGCCTGGGGGAGGCTGAGGCCGAAGTGGCGTTCGACCGCGCCGAGCGTGCGGCGGTGGGCGGCGGGGAGGGGCTCGCCCACGGGGGTGGCGCGGGTGATGCCGTCGGGGTGGAGGACGCCGGCGGCGACGAGGACGGGGAGCAGGAGGTCCGGCTCGCTGCCCCAGCGCCAGCGCTCCTCGGCGAGGCCGAACCCGCACAGGACGGCGCCGTCGCGCGCGTAGTCGAGCAGGGCGGGCGGGTGGTCGGCCATGGGGCGGTAGTGGACGACCTCGACGCCGTCGCGCGCTATCTCGGTGAGCAGGTCGGCGCCGGTGGAGTCGCCGTACTCGATCGCGAAGGACCAGCCGCCGGACGCCCCGACGCGGACCACGCCGTCGCCGTCCTCGCTGGGCCGGTAGGTCTCGATGTCGAGGTCCCACACCTCGGCGCCGCTGACCGGGCCGGCGGCGCCGGGCGCGGACGCGCCCATCCGCCGGGCCACCTCCTCCGGCGGGATCCCACGCGCGAACAGGACGCCGCTGAGCCGGTCGCCGCCCTCGGCGAGCCACCGGATGCCGTCGCTCATGACGCCCTCCCCCGTCGCACCGACCCGTCCTGGTCGGGCTTCCGGACGGCACCCTAGCGCGCCCCACCGACAAACGGACCTCCCCGGAGACGGCGGGGCCCCGCGGGGGCGGAACGGCGTGGCTCCCGCCCCGGGTCAGGCCGGTGGGGGAGCCGTCGCAAGCGGCGCCCTACGGCAGCTTCACCGCGCCCTTGAGCGCGTCGACGGCCCCGAAGACCATCGCGCTCGCGCTGCCCAGCATCCCGAACAGCGGGGCACCGGCCTGCGCGCCGGCCTGCTTGAGGTCGGCCGCGCCGTCCCGCCCGGCGGACGGCGCGGCGGGGGCGGCCGCAGGGGCGGTGACGGCGCCGGCCACCGGGGCGGCGGCGGCGAGGAGGGCGGAGGCTCCGAGGAGGACGGCGACGGTACGGCGCATGGGTTTCCTTCCGGTCCGAACGGCGGATGACGGCTCCGACCGTAGGGCGCGCCCGCCCGCGTCCGCGCCGGTTCGGCACCGGCTCACCCGGTCGAGTGATCGCGAGGCTCGAGGACCCGGACAACCGCGCCGGCTGAACGCCGGACCCGCGTGGTGCGTGCCCCAGGACGAGGGGCGCGTACCGGACGGGCCGCGCCCCCCCGAAAGGGTCAACCCGATCACGGCCGCCACCCGAACGGCCGATGACCGAAGTGGTACGGGCGCCGAGCGCGCGCCCGCCGCGCCTCGGGAGGACACGGCATGAAGCTTCGGGCGAACGCACCGGCCGCGGGCCCGCCGACGGTCGCACCCGCCGCCGGCACCGTCGCGGGTGCGAAGGCCTGAGCGGCCCACAGACACAGGGGTGGAGCCGGGCGCTCGGCTCCACCCCTGTCCGGCCGTCGTTACGCCGCGGCGTCCGGGGTCTTGCCGTCCTGCGCCTGCTGCGAACGCGCGGCGAACATGCGGGTGATCCGGTTGACCACGTCCACGTTCGGGGCGTTCAGGTTCTCCGGGCAGTAGGAGACCCGCAGGACGTTGCTCCCGGACTCCACGAGGATGGCCAGGCACTCGCGGTCCACGGAGATCGCGGACCGCTCGCCGGCCTTCGGGGCGTCCATCGGCGGCTTCTCGGGCAGGGCGCTCGAACCGGCGTTGGCGAAGTCGTACATCTTGTCGGCCCACGCCGTGCTGGGGCCCGCGATGATCTGGAACACCACCTGGGTCTTGCCGTTGTCGCCGTGGAAGCGCGAACTGCCCGTCCCGACCGCCTGCGGGCACAGCGCCGCCTGCTCGGGCGCGATGCCGTCGCCGCCGCAGGCGTCCATGGGCTGGGCGGAGGGCGCCTTCTCCTGGGTCCAGCCGTCCGGTACGGCGTGCAGGTCGGGCAGGACGGACTTCACCTGGTCCAGGTTGGCCAGCGGCTTCGGGCCGTCCGGGCCGGAGCCGAGGTAGAGACCGAGCCCGGTCAGCGTCGCGATCACGGCGAGCACGATGACCCCGCCGGTCACCGCCCAGGCGCGGCTGCGCCGGGCCGACGTCCCCTGGACCGTTCCGGGGCCGTACCCGGGCCAGTCGCCGCCGTCGCCGCCCTGCCACGCCGGGGCCGCCGGGGACATCGGAGCCCCGGCCATCGGCGGCGGCGCGGTCATGGCGACGGAGAGCCGGGCCCGCAGATTGGCCGCCAGACCCGCGTCGCCGGCGAGCAGTTGGCCCACCGCGACGGCCAGGTCCCACTGGGCCTGCTGGTCGCCGGGGTTGGCCTCCACCCGGTCGAGGGCGTTCGCCCACTGCGGCCACCGGCGCAGCGAGTCCCGCACGCGCGCGACCGCCTCGCCGCCGAGCGCGGCCCCGGCCGCGCCCACCGTGTGCGAAGCGGACTGCACCAGCGCCTCGACCACCATGGCGACGAGATCGGACCCGTCCCCCGCTGTCATCGAACCCCCCGATCGGAAAAGAAGACGGTGACACTCTGACACCAACGGAGCGATCATGCACAATTCCGCCCCCACGGAGACCGAACCGCAATGCCGCAGGCCGGGACAGGGCGCCGTCGCCCGAATATCGTCGCGGACGGTTACCCGGGACGGGCCGGCTCGTTCTCCAGCCGGAAGCCCCGCACGCCGAAGCCGTAACGTCGCACCGCACCGCCGCAACTCCGTACCCCTGCACCGCCCCACCGCCGAAGCCGACCGAGAAAAAACGATTCTGCTCCCCTGAAGACATCCCACCACCCCCCGGAACCCCCGAGGAAGAGAACAGGAAGAGCCCATGAGCGAACACGAGTTGCCCGGCGCCCCGGAGGAGAACGCCTGCGCCGGCGACGAGTTGGCGCTGTACATCGACCTGGAGGCGGTCGCCTGCCCCGGCCTCCTCGTCGCCCTCCCCGCCCGGCTGCGCTACCGTCGGGAGGACCCGTACGCGGTGAGCCTCGACACCCACATCGACCTCGACGAGCCGATCACCTGGATCTTCGCCCGCGAACTCCTCGCCACCGGCCTCACCGGCTGGGCCGGCCTCGGCGACGTCACCGTCCACCGCGGCACCGGCCCCGCCTCCGCGACGCTCTTCATCGCGCTCAGCGCCGACGACACGACGGCCGTCCTGCGCGCGCCCGCCGCCCTCGTCCAGACCTTCCTCGACGCGACCGAGCACGTCGTGCCCTACGGCACCGAGACGCTCCACCTCGACGTCGACGACCTGATCCTGCGCCTGTTCGAGACCGAGGAGCCGCCGCTCATCTGACGGGACCCGCCGTCCGGATGCCGGAACGCCGGGGCCACCGGGGCCCCCGCGGGGCACGATGGCGATCAGAAAATCAACGTTTTGTGGAAGGCGCTGCCGTTCCACCGCCCTTCACCCGGAGCTCCCGCATGCCCAGACCCCCGTCCGCCGCCAGGCCGCACCCGCTGCACGTGCTGAGGGCCACCGCCTTCGCCATCGCGGCCCTGCTCCTCCTGGTCGGGACCGGGGTCCTGCTGCACCAGCCGCTGCTCATCCCGCCGCTGGCCGCGAGCGCCGCGCTGGTCCACGGCGCACCCGGGCTGCCGATCTCGCAGCCCCGCAACCTCGTCGGCGGCCAGCTGGTCTCCGCGCTGATCGGTTACGCCACGCTCGCCGTCACCGGCAGTACCGGGTGGGGCGCGGCGGTGGCCGCCGGGATCTCGCTCGGCGTGATGCTGCTCACGCACCTCTCGCACTCGCCCGCCGCCGCCACCGCCGTCATCGTGGTGCTCCAGGCGCCGCACCCGCTGCCGTTCCTGCCCCTGCTCGCGCTGGCCACCGTCCTGCTGGTGGCGATCGGCCTGCTCCCGGGCCGGATCGGCGGCCACCCGGTGCGCTACCCGGTCGCCTGGTGGGCCGTCCCCCGGTAGGGCGTCTCCTTCGGACCGGGCCGGGCCCCTCAGGCGCCCACGTACGCCGCGAGGTGCACCCCGGTGACGGTGTGCCGCTTGGCGACCAGCTCGGCCGGGGTGCCCTCGAAGACGATCCGCCCGCCGTCGTGTCCGGCGCCCGGGCCGAGATCGACGATCCAGTCCGCGTGCGCCATGACCGCCTGGTGGTGCTCGACGACGATGACCGACTTGCCCGCGTCGACCAGGCGGTCGAGCAGACCGAGCAACTGCTCGACGTCGGCCAGGTGCAGGCCGGTCGTCGGCTCGTCGAGGACGTACACGCCGCCCTTGTCGGCCATGTGCGTCGCGAGCTTGAGGCGCTGGCGCTCGCCGCCGGAGAGCGTGGTGAGTGGCTGGCCGAGGCTCAGGTAGCCGAGGCCGACGTCCACGAGCCGGCTCACGATCGCGTGCGCGGCCGGGATGCGGGCCTCGCCCTCGCGGAAGAACTCCTCGGCCTCCGTCACCGGCATCGCCAGCACCTCGCTGATGTCGCGCCCGCCGAGGCGGTACTCCAGCACCGACGCCTGGTAGCGCTTGCCCTCGCAGTCCTCGCACACGCTCGCGACGCCGGCCATCATCGCCAGGTCCGTGTAGACCACGCCCGCGCCGTTGCAGGTCGGGCAGGCGCCCTCGGAGTTGGCGCTGAACAGGGCCGGCTTCACGCCGTTGGCCTTGGCGAAGGCCTTGCGGACCGGTTCGAGCAGGCCCGTGTACGTCGCCGGGTTGCTGCGCCGCGAGCCGCGGATCGGGGCCTGGTCGACGCGGACCACGCCCTCGGCCCCCGACTGTCGTGGGAGCGAGCCGTGCACGAGCGAGCTCTTGCCGGAGCCGGCCACGCCCGTGACGACGGCGAGCACACCGAGCGGGATGTCCACGTCGACGTCGCGCAGGTTGTGGGTGCACGCGCCGCGGATCGACAGCCTGCCGGTCGGCGTGCGCACCGTCTTCTTCACCTGGGCCCGGTCGTCGAGGTGGCGCCCGGTGATCGTGCCGCCCGCCCGCAGGCCCTCGACCGTCCCCTCGAAGCAGACCGTGCCGCCGGCGCCGCCCGCCCCGGGGCCGAGGTCGACGACGTGGTCGGCGATCGCGATCGTCTCCGGCTTGTGCTCGACGACGAGCACCGTGTTGCCCTTGTCGCGCAGGCGCAGCAGCAGCCCGTTCATCCGCTGGATGTCGTGCGGGTGCAGGCCCACCGTGGGCTCGTCGAACACGTACGTGACGTCGGTGAGCGAGGAGCCGAGGTGGCGGACCATCTTGACGCGCTGCGCCTCGCCGCCGGAGAGCGTGCCGCAGGGGCGGTCGAGCGAGAGGTAGCCGAGGCCGATCTCCACGAACGAGTCGAGCGCCTCGCGGAGGCTCGTCAGCAGCGGCGCCACCGACGGCTCGTCGAGCCCGTGCACCCAGGCCGCCAGGTCGCTGATCTGCATGGCGCACGCGTCGGCGATGCTGATCTTCCCGATCCTCGACGAGCGGGCCGCCTCGGTGAGCCGGGTGCCGTCGCAGTCGGGGCACGTGGTGAAGGCGACCGCGCGGTCGACGAAGGCCCGGATGTGCGGCTGCATCGCCTCCTTGTCCTTGGCCAGGTAGGACTTCTGGATCCGCGGGATCAGACCCTCGTAGGTCATGTTGATGCCCGCGATCTTCATCCGGACCGGCTCCCGGTACAGGAAGTCGTGCAGTTCCTTCTTCGTGTACGTGCGGATCGGCTTCTCCGGGTCGTAGAAGCCGGACTCGCTGTAGAGGCGGTGATTCCAGCCGCCGGGCGTGTAGCCGGGGATGGTGAGCGCACCTTCGGCGAGCGACTTGGTGGCGTCGAAGAGCTGCGCGAGGTCGATGTCGGAGACGCTCCCGCGGCCCTCGCAGCGCGGGCACATGCCGCCGGTGACGCTGAACGAGCGGCGCTCCTTGACCGTCCGGCCGCCGCGCTCGACGGTGACGGCGCCCGCGCCGCTGACCGAGGGGACGTTGAAGGAGTACGCCTTGGGCGAGCCGATGTGCGGCTCGCCGAGCCGGCTGAACAGGATCCGCAGCATCGCGTTGGCGTCGGTCGCGGTGCCGACGGTGGAGCGCGGGTCGGCGCCCATCCGCTGCTGGTCGACGATGATCGCGGTGGTCAGCCCGTCGAGGACGTCGACGTCGGGGCGCGACAGCGACGGCATGAAGCCCTGGACGAAAGCGCTGTAGGTCTCGTTGATCAGCCGCTGCGACTCGGCGGCGATGGTGTCGAACACCAGCGAGCTCTTGCCCGAGCCGGAGACGCCGGTGAACACCGTCAGCCGGCGCTTGGGGATCTCGACGCTGACGTCCTTGAGGTTGTGCTCGCGCGCACCGAGCACGCGGATCATGTCGTGGCTGTCGGCGTCGTGCGGCACCGGCACGTGCGCGTCCGTCCTCTTGGCCATGGTCGTCGTCTCTCCGGATCTGTCGGGCGGGGCCGCCCGGTGCGGTCGTTCCATCCAACCGCACCGGGCGGGCGGGAGCGCGGCTGCTGCCGGGGGCGCGGCTAGCCGAGCTCGTTGATGCGGATCAGGTTGCCCGCCGGGTCCCGGAAGGCGCAGTCGCGGACGCCGTAGGGCTGCTTCGTCGGCTCCTGGACGAGTTCGGCGCCGCCGGCGGTCAGCCGGTCGAAGACGCCGTCGAGGTCGGCGGAGGCGAGGGTGAGGCGGGCGTAGGTGCCCTTGGCCATCATCTCGGTGACGGTGCGGCGCTCGTCCTCGGTGATGCCGGGGTCCATGGCCGGGGGCTCCAGGACGACGGAGGTGCCGGGGCTGCCGGCGGGGCCGAGGGTGATCCAGCGCATCGTGCCCTGGCCGACGTCGTTGCGGACCTCGAAGCCGAGGAGGTCGCGGTAGAACGCGAGCGAGGCGTCGGGGTCGGTGTGGGGGAGGAAGGTCCAGTGGATGCTGAGGTCGTTGGTCTCCATGTCCGCCAGGCTAGGCGCGGGCGCCGGGCCCGGGCTTCTCCGATCCTGATCGGTCCGGAGCCGGTTTTTCGGGCGCCTGTCGAAGCCGTAAGCGATCGGTAAGAGGCCGCTGCCTACGTTCGATGCACACACCCGCATGGGGGGACGGCCGGGTCCGCGCAGGGGACGGACCCGGCCGCGGGTGTGTACCGCCCGCTGCACCGCACCCCCGCTGCACCGCACCCGTCGGCGTACCGCACCCGCCGGCGCGTCTCACCCGCCGGCCGCGTCTCACCCGTCGTGCGACAGCGCGTCCGCGTCGCCGTTCGCCGGTCCCTCGCCCAGCTCCCGTGCCTCGCGCCGCACGCGCTCGGCGGGCGCGTCCAGGCCCGCCGCCTCGTACGCGCGCCCGAGCGCCCGCAGCGCCTCGGCGAGGAACGAGCGCCAGCCACGGACCCGCCAGAACAGCACGGACTCCTCCAGGTGCGCGACGGCCGCGTCGTGGCGCCCCTCCGCGAGGTCCAACTCGCCCAGGATGCCCAGGGCTTGGGCGAGGTGGTGGCCCAGCTCGAAGCGCCGCGCGATGGCCAGCGCCGCCTCCGCCGTCTCCCGCGCCCGGCCGTCGCCGGTCGCCGCGTGGAGCGTGGCCAGGTAGAGCAGGGAGAACGCCTCCGCGTAGCTGTCGCCGAGCGAGCGGGCCATCGCGAGCGAGCTGGTGAGCAGGTTGCGCCCGTGCTCGACGTCGCCCGCGCGGCCGTGGGCGGCGCCGAGGAACTGGATCGCGGTGGCCTCGAAGCGGACGTTGCCGATCATGCGCGCCAGGCGCAGCGTCTCGGTGAGGTGCTCGATGGTGCGGGCGAGGTCGGTCTCGCCGTGGGCGACGGCGATGATCTGGTGCGCCTTGGCCACCCCGCCGGGGTGGTCGTGGGCGGCGGCGAGGTCCAGCGCGCGGCGGGCGGCGTCCAGCGCGTCGCGGGCGCGCCCCTGGGCGACCAGGCTCCAGGCGAGCAGGACGAGGGCGTCGGCGGCGCCGCGCGGCTCGCCGACCTGCTCGAACAGGTCGAGCAGCTGCCGCGCGCGGCCGTCCAGCGCGACCATCGTCTCGGTGCCGTCGGCCGGGGTCGCCCAGGTGGTCACCTCGACGAGGCCGCGGGTGAGCACGGCCGTGCCGACGACGTCGCCAGCCGCCCGGCAGACCTGGAGGACGGCGAGGTTGGTGGTGCGCCAGTCGTCGTAGAGGCCGCGGACGTCGCAGTACTTCTCCTGGCAGGCGGCGAGGTCCCAGGCGGTCGGGACGAGGCGCAGCGCGGCGGCCTGCCGGGCGCAGGCGTTGAGCGCGGGCTGCTCGACGTCGAACCAGGCGAGGGGGTCGTCGAGCAGCCGGGCGGCGGGGCCGTCGGGCAGCGGGCGGCGCGGGGCGGGGCCGTGGATGGCGGCGAAGCAGGGGCCCGGCACCTGGTCGGCTGCCTGTTCGGCGAGCCAGAGCCAGGCGCCGAAGGCCCGTTCGAGGGCGTCGGCGCGGTCGGCGGGGGTGTCGGTGGCCTGGGCGTGCTCGCGGGCGTAGAGGCGGACGAGGTCGTGGAAGCGATAGCGCAGGTGGGGCTCGGCGCCGGTCTCCTGGAGGAGCTGCGCGTCGATGAGCTCCTCCAGCTGCCGCTCGGCCTCCTCCAGCGGGACGTCGGCGAGGGCGGCGGCGGCCCAGGGGGCGAAGTCGGGGGCGTCGAGCAGACCGAGCAGGCGGAAGGTGCGGCGGGTGGGCTCGGACAGCCGGGTGTAGCCGACGGCGAAGCCCGCGCGCACGGCGAGGTCGCCGGCGGCGAGCTCGTCGAGGCGGCGGCGCTCGTCGCGCAGCAGCTCGGCGAGGCGGGCGAGGCTCCAGCGGGGGCGGGCGGCCAGGCGGGCGCCGGCGATGCGGACGGCGAGCGGCATGCCACCGCACAGGTCGGCGATCTGCCCGGCGGCGACGGGTTCGGCCGCCACCCTGGCGTCGCCGACGATGTGGCGCAGCAGCGTCTCGGCGTGGGCGGGGTCGAACTCGCCGAGGTCGACGAGGCGGGCGCCGGGCAGGGCGGTGAGGACGGCGCGGCTGGTGACGAGGGCGGCCGGCCCGCCCTCCGCCGCCCCGGCGGCGCCGGGGAGCAGGGGCCGGAGCTGGGCCTCCCCGGCGGCGTTGTCCAGGACGACGAGGACGCGGCGGCCGGTGAGCAGGGTGCGGTAGTGGGCGGCGCGTTCGTCGAGGGACTCGGGGATCTCCCGGGCGTCGGCGCCGAGGGCGCGCAGGAAGGCGGCGAGGACGCGGGCGGGGTCGGCCGGTTCGTCGTCGGCGCCGCGCAGGTCCGCGTACAGCCGGCCGTCGGGGTAGTCGGCGGCGGCGCGGTGGGCGGCGTGGACGGCGAGGGCCGTCTTGCCGATGCCGCCCATGCCCGAGACCACCGGCACGCGGCCGTCGGCGAGGGCGGTGAGGATCAGCCTCAGATGCTCCTCGCGGCCGGTGAAGTCCGGCAGGTCGGAGGGGAGTTGACTCGGCGCGCGGACCGGGCGGGCGCCCTCGTGGTCGCGGGCCAACAGGGTGAGGAAGACGCGCTGGACCTGCTCGCCCGGCTCGATCCCGAGCTCCTCGGCCAGCCGCCGGCGCAGCGCCTGGAAGCGGCGCAGTGCCTCGGCGGGGCGGCCGTCGGCGGCGAGCAGTTCGAGGAGGGCGGCCTGCACGGGCTCGTCGAAGGGGTGCTCCTCGGCGAGCGCCGTGACGGCCGGGAGGGCGCAGCCGGGGGCGGCGGTCGCGGCGAGGGCGAGGGCGGTGGAGCGGACGGTCTCCTCGACGGCCGTCACCAGCGGGTCCTCGCGGTTGATCCGGTCCAGCCCGGCCAGCACCGGGCCTCGCCGCAGGTCGAGCGCGGCGGCGTGGTCCCCGTCGGCGGCCAGGAGACGGAAGCGCCCGAGGTCGACGGCCTCGGGGCGGAGCGCCAGCCGGTAGCCCTCGCCGTCGGAGTCCAGCACCACGGCGTCGTCCCCGAAGGTCCCGAGCCACCCGCGCAGCCGGGACACCCCGGTGTGCACGGCGCCCCGGCCGACCCGGTCGGCCTGCCCGGCCCACACGAGCTCCAGCAGCCGCCCGGCCGACAGCCGCTCGCCCTCGGCGAGCAGCAGCGCCCCCAGCAGCCCGCGCAGCACCGCCGCCCGGGGCAACGCCTGCGGCTCCGAGTCCACGGCGACCACCAGCGGACCCAGCACCCCGAACGTCATGCCCATCGGCTCCAGCCCCTCACGCTCACGCCCGCGCTGCCCCCGCCCACGTGATCATGACAGTGGTGCGGACACCGAGCAACGCTCCCGGCCACCGTACCGACCCAACCGGCGCACCGGCTCATGGACAGGCCCGGCGATCGAGCGCACGTTCCGCCGCCGCCTCGCAGGTGGGGGCTTGCCAAATGCCGGTGGTCGGGCACCAGGTCCCTGCACGGATCGCCGTCCGCCGGGCCCCGAGTTCCGAACGCCTGACGCCCCTCCTCAAAGATCGCGACCAACTCGCCGCCGTCACGGACGAGTTCGCCCTGGCCCCCAGTCGGCTCAGGATGTCCGCGCCCGCCGCACCCCCGGTCGCCCCACCCGCTGATAGCCAGAACCGACCACCCGCCCCCGCTCGACCTCGTGCCGAGCGGGAGGCGCTACCGTGTCCATCAACGGAAGGGCAGTGCCGCGGTGCTGCCACCGGCGAGCACGCGAGCGTACTCGTCCCGGGCATCGAACGGACGGTAGTTGACCACCGGGTCACCGGCCCGGACGAGGGCAGTGGCGCACCCGAGGCACCAGGGCTGCGGCGGCTGCACGTCGAGGTCTTCCATCACCGCAGCAGCATGGCACTGCGCGCAGTTCGCCATCGGGTCCTCCCGGGGTGTCAGGCCCAGGTGGAGCCGCACGAGGTGCAGCCCCATCGGCCGTCCATGGTCTGGTAGGTGGCGCCCGATCCGCGGACCGGGCAGGTGCGGGCGCTCGGCTCGCGGTCCCGCCCCAGCAGGGTACTGGGCTCCAAGGCCGCGGTGGGCAGGTTCTGGCCGGTGGGCTGGTCCTGAACGTCGGCCCGGTCGAGCAGCGGCGTCGCGCTCATGATGCGCTCTCCTCTGATGAGAATCGGATGGGGAAACGCCCGGCCGGGGCACTCACCAGACAACTCCGCCGACAGCCGCCTGGGGAGACTTGGAGGGCCCTCCCGCACGCCCTGTGCGCGCCCCGCACGGGCCATGCACGCCCTGCCCGCGAGTACCGCCCCGTCGGTACGGTGGCCACCGCGCGCAGTCGAAGGGCGGCACCGTGTCACGTCAGCGTCAGCTCGGGACGATCATCAGAGCGGCCCGGTGCGCACAGCGGATGACTCAGGCCCAACTGGGTCGTGCGTGCGGCTACTCGGCGTCCGCGATCAGCCGGATCGAGGCGGGCCTGCTGCAGCCGGCCGAGCAGCCGCTCCTGCTGATCGCCAAGGCGTTACACCTGTCGCTTGACGCCATCGGTGTGGGCCGACCGGCTAGTCTGGCCAGGGATGTGACCCCTGACCAGGAGGACGCCATGCTCCGCAGGCAGCTGCTCGTGGCCGGTATGGCGGCGACCGGGGCGTCGATGTTCCCGCCCTCAGCGACGGCTGCGGGACGTCCGGACGCATCGGCTCGGATCGTCGGAGCACTGTACGAGACCTCGGCGACAGCGCCCACGTCTCTGCGGCAGCTCGCGCAGTTGCTGGGTACGGCACGCGCGCAATTCACGGCGGCGCGCTACCAGGACCTCGGCGAGGCTCTGCCTGACCTTCTGGGCACGGCCCAGGCAACCCGCGACATGCTTTCCGGCCGGGCGCGGGAGGAGGCGCACGCGTACGTGGCCCGCGGCTGGGTCCTCGCGACGGAGGTCGCATTGAAGATCCACTCCGACGTCGCGTGGCCGGCCGCAGACCGGGCGCTAGCCGCAGCGCAGTCCAGCGGGGACCCGGTGGTGCACGGGGAGGCGGCCCGGGTGCTGGCGATCACGATGCGGCGTGCCGGACGGCCGGCCGCCGCGGTCGACCTTCTACGCCGTACCGCCGACTCGCTCTCACGGGACCACGGAGACGTGCCTCGGGCGGTAGCAGCTACGTTGCTGATGACGGCCGCCTACACGGCCGCATGCGGCCAGCGCCGAGGCGAAGCCCTTGAGCTGATGACGGGCGCTGGAGATGCAGTCGACCGCCTCGCCGACGTGAGGATCCGCCCGGCCACTGCGCTATTCACTGTCGACGCCACGAGAGCGCAGGCCGACCTCTACTGGATCGGCGTGCACACCGCGTTGGGCACTCCTGACGAAGGCATCCCGTACGCCGCGCGCATCGAGTCCGCGCAGTTGCCCACAGCGGAGCGGCGTGCCCGGTACGGCACCGACTGTGCCCGGATGTGGCACCACCTCGGCGACCACCGCCGTACGTTCGCGGCCCTGCGGTTCACCGAACAGGTGGCCCCCGAGGAAGTGCGCCGACCGGCGTTGCGGGCGCTCACAGCGGACCTGCTCTACGCACCGGTGGCAGTGGCCGGCGTCCGGGAGCTCGCTGCACGCACCGGCGTCGCGTAGGCGCCACTGGTCAAGCGACGTGGAGCGCGGGCAGTCCGGTCCACCGAGAATTCCGGGCATGCCAACACCCACTCGTCGACGAACGGCGCGAGTTCGTCAGCGCACACTGTGTCGAGCCACCCGTCTCGCCCCCCGGTGACGGACGGCATGGACGAGTATCGCGCGCGGCCCGCCCCTACTGCACCTCCAGGTTGCGGGTCATCCGTTCGAGGACGCTGACGGCCGTGCGGTACTCGTCCAACGTGATCCCCGCCGTGGCGAGTTCGCGGAATGCGGCGACCCTCTGCTCGACAGAGGCCAGCCGGTCGCGGCCGGACGGGGTGAGGGTGAGGCGGCCGGGGGCCGGGCGGGTCGTCCAGCCGTCGGCGAGGACGGTGGCGATGGCGGCCGTCCGGGCCGGGCCGTCGGCGTTCGCGGCGAGGGCGGCGTGGACGTCCGTGTCGCGCGCATCCGGGGTGTCACCGACCACGTTGAGGACCTGCCACGCCGTCCGGGTAAGGCCGAAATCGGCGAGCATGCCGTTCATGTGGGCGGTGAGCGCCTGGTCGGTGCGGTTGAGCCAGTAGCCGATGGGGTTCATGTCGAGGTCACTCCCCCGGAGCGGTGAAGGCGGGCGCGTTCTCGGCGGCCCACTGGCGGAAGGTCCGGGCGGGCGTGCCGAGCAGGGTTTCGGTGGTGTCGGCGATGGTGGCGGGCGTCGCGGAGGCGGCGGCCCAGACGTCGAGCAGGGAGCCGGCCATCGCGGGCGGCATGAAGCGCGCCATCTGTTCTTCGGCCTCGGCCCGGCCGATGGCCTTGACGGCGATGTCGCGGTCGAGCACCTCCGACAGGACGGCGAGTTGCTCGCGGAAGGTCAGCGCCTGGGCGCCGGTGAGGGTGACGGCGTGGCCGCGCAGGGCGGTACCGGTCAGCGCCTCGACCGCGACGTCGGCGATGTCCTCGGGGTGGATCGGTGCCAACGACGCCTCGGGGTAGGCGAGTTCGACCGGAAGGGCGCGGCCGATCGGGTGCGTCCAGGCGAACGCGTTGGTGGCGAAGGCATCGGGGCGCAGGAAGGTGCACGACAGGCCGCTCGCGGCGAGGGCACGCTCGACGGAGAGGTTGTGCGAGCCGAGCGGGTCGGCCTCGGCGCCGGGCGCGAGGACGGACGAGGACGAGAGCAGCACGACGTGCTCGACGCCGGCCGCGCGGGCGGCCTCGACGAAGGCGCCGATGCCGGCCGGCTCGGGGTAGAGGAAGACCTGGCGCACGCCGTCGAGCGCGGCGGCGAAGGTCTCGGGCCTGCCGAGGACGAGCTCGACGGTGCCCACGCCCGCCGGGACGGACAGGTCGGCGAGCCTGGCACTGGCGGCGCGGACCGGCAAGCCGGCGGCGTGCAGGCGGTCGAGGACGGCGCGGGCGACCTTGCCGCGGGCGCCGGTGACGAGGACGGTCATGGAGGGTCCCCCCGTTGCATGAGAGTGCACAGCTCCTTGCTGTGACACATATGCATGCTCACATGCATGCAATTGGAAGTCAACACATGCCTTCCGTCACTCATGGACCTTAGGATGGACGCCATGACGACGAACGACCCGGCCGACCTCACGGCCGAGGAACTGCTGAACGCTGTGGGCCCCGCGTTCGGCAAGCTGCGCCGCACCTCGCTCCTGGAGGTCGAGAACCCCATCTCGGCCAAGGACCTCAGCCGCACCCTCGTCCTCAACCTCGTCGAGCAGCACACCCGCGACTCCGAGGCCGAGATCACCGTCGGCGCGGTGGCCGAACTCCTCGGCGTGGACCCGTCCGTCGCGAGCCGCATGGTGGGCGACAGCATCAAGGCCGGTTACCTGACCCGCGCCGCCTCCCAGCAGGACGGCCGCCGCACGGTCCTCCACCTCAGCCCGGCCGGCACCGAGCTGATCGCCCGGCTGCGGCGCCACCAGCGCAACGCGTACGACTTCATCACCGCCGACTGGGCCGAGCGCGACCGGCTCGAATTCGCCCGCCTGATGCTCAAGTACGTCGACTCCCTCGACCGGCTGGCCGAGCGCAAAGCCACTACGTAGCGCGCCCCGAGGGCAGCAGCTCGGCGATGTCGCGCGGGAGGACGGCGGCCAGCTTGTCCATCAGGTCCGGCGCGAGCGCCGCGTCCAGGACCTCCAGGACGGCGGCGGCCTCGCGGATGCCGCCGTCCTCGCCCGTGCCGGCCCGGCCGGCGATCCGGCCGGCGAAGACGGGCAGGCCGAAGCGCTCGCCGGAGGCGTGGGTGCGGCCCTCCTCGTCGGCCTCCCGGACCGCCTCCCGCACGGCGGCGGCGAGCTCGGGCGGCAGCTGGGCGGCGACGTGCACGGCGAGCCCGGAGGGCAGCCGCTCGCCGAGGGTGAGCAGGACGGCCTTCGTGGCGCGCTCGGCGGCGGCGCGGTCGGGGAGCCCGGCGAGGTCCTGGACGGTGGCGATGATCTCGTCGTGCTTCATGGCCGAGTCCCCTTCCGCCGGCGGGCGAGACCCCCTCTGTGAGGCTACGCCGCCGGACCGGTGCCCGCTACGACGGGACGACGGGCAGGCGACGCTTGTGCTCGGTGCGGCGGTAGTGGCCGAGCACCGTGCGGAACACCTCCTCGCTGACCGGGCGCCCCTCCAGGAAGTCGTCCAGCGCGTCGTAGCCGACGCCGAGGGCGTCCTCGTCGGGCTTGCCGGGCGCGAGCGTCTCCAGGTCGGCGGTGGGCACCTTGTGGACGAGCGCCGCCGGCGCCCCCAGCAGCTCGGCCAGCGCGCGCACCTGGCGCTTCGTCAGGCCTGACAGCGGCATGAGGTCGGCCGCGCCGTCGCCGAACTTGGTGAAGAAGCCGGTGACGGCCTCCGCCGCGTGGTCCGTGCCGATCACGACCCCGTCGGACGCGCCGGCGGCGGCGTACTGGACGATCATCCGCTGCCGGGCCTTGGTGTTGCCGCGGACGAAGTCCTCGTGGGCGCCGTCCCGGAAGGTCAGACCGGCGGCCGCCAGGGCGTCCATCGCGCCGTCGGTGGCGGGCTTGATGTCCACGGTGAGGACCCGGTCGGGCCGGATGAAGTCCAGCGCCAGCTGGGCGTCCGCCTCGTCGGCCTGCACGCCGTGGGGCAGCCGCATCGCCCAGAACTCGGCCTCGTGGCCCTCGGCGCGCAGCCGCTCGGCGGCGAGCTGGCAGAGCCGTCCGGTGGTCGTGGAGTCGACGCCGCCACTGATGCCGAGGACGAGCGTGCGGGCACCGGCCGCGCGCACCTGCTCCACGAGGAAGGCGATCCGGCGCTCGGCCTCCTGCTCGGCGCTCGGGACGGCGGCGACGCCCAGGGCGCGGGCGACCTCCCGCTGGACGTCGGCGGGCAGGGGTTCGGACATGGCGGGACTCCTCGTGCTTCGGACGTGCCCGGAGCGTGCTTCGGACGCGCTCGGGGCGTGCCCGGGACGCGCTCGGGGCGTGCCCGGGGCGCGTTTCGGGCGTGCCCGGGGCGCGTTTCGGACGTGCTTCCGGGTGCCAGCATGATCCGTTCCGGCGGCGCGGCCAAGGCCTTCCGCCCCGGTGCGACCACCGTCACCCTGCGCCCGCCCTCCGGGAGCCGCCCCCGGTACCCGGTCTCAGAGCCAGCCGCGCTCGTCCGCCACCCGCAGCGCCTCCAGCCGGTTGCGGCTGGCGGTCTTGGCGATCGCGGACGAGAAGTAGTTGCGGACCGTCCCCTCCGACAGGTACAGCTTGGCGGCGATCTCGGCCACGTCCGCGCCCGAGCGGCAGGCGTTCAGGACGTCGCGCTCGCGCGCGGTGAGCGGCGAGGCGCCCGCGGCGAGGGTCGCGGCGGCCAGCTCCGGGTCCACCACCCGCTCCCCCGCGTCGACCCGCCGGATCGCGTCGGCCAGCACCTCGGCCGGCGCGTCCTTGACGACGAAGCCGACCGCGCCCGCCTCCATGGCGCGCCGCAGGTAGCCGGCCCGTCCGAAGGTCGTGAGGATCACCACCCGGCAGTCCGGCACCTGCTGGGCGAGGACCGCGGCGGCGGCGAGGCCGTCCAGTCCGGGCATCTCGATGTCCAGCAGGGCCACGTCGGGCCGGTGCTCGCGAGCCGCGTCCACGACCTGGTCGCCGCGGCCGACGGCGGCGACCACGGTGAAGTCGTCCTCCAGGTCGAGCAGCGTGCGCAGGGCGGTGCGGACCAGCTCCTGGTCCTCCGCGAGCAGCAGACGGATCGTCATCGGCTTCCTTCCCCGGCGGGTGCGTGCGGCCTGCCGGGGACGGCGGGGACGGTGACCCTCAACCGCCATCCGCGCTGACCCAGCGGGCCGGCCTCGACGCTACCGTCCGCCGCGGCGACCCGTTCGCGCAGTCCCGCGAGACCCTTGCCGTCACCCGGGCCCGCGCCCCCACCCTTGCCGGGCCCGTCGTCGCGGATCTCGACCGAGGTGCCGGTGAGCAGCACCGCACAGCGCTCGGCCCGGGCGTGCCGGACGACGTTGGTCAGGCCCTCCCGGACGACCCAGCCGAACAGCTCCCGGTGCGCGGGGGCCACGGCGTCGGTGGCGCCCGGCAGGTCGGCGACCACCCCGGCGGCGCGCAACAGCTCGCGTCCGCGGGCGAGTTCGGCGGCCAGCGTCACCTCGCGGTAGCCGGAGACCGCCGCCCGGACGTCGGCGAGCGCCTGGCGGGAGAGGTCCTCCACGGCGGCCATCTCCTCGACCGCCAGGGCGAGGTCCTTGGCGGCGAGCCGCTGCGCCAGGCGGGACTTGACGGTGATCGCGGTGAGCGAGTGCCCGAGCAGGTCGTGCAGATCCCGGGCGATCCGGTTGCGCTCGGCCTCCGAGGCCAGGCGCGCCACCTCGGCCCGGGCGGCGACGAGTTCCTGGTTGGTGGTCGCGATCTCGGAGAACCCGCGCACGGTGAGCGTGCTGAACAGCAAGGCCAGCGCCTGGAACCAGCCTGGCCCGGCGTGCCAGGGCCGCACCGCCCACGGCAGGAGGAGGGCACCGACCGTCCCGGCCGCCACGGCCGCGGTGGCCCGGGCGGGGAACAGCACGGCGACGAAGGAGACGACGCCGGTGCCGAGGAAGAACGCGTCGGCGTGGGCGAACGGCATGGCGGCGACGAACAGCGCCGCCTGCCCTGCCGTCAGGAGCTCGGCCTGCCGCCGCCGGCCGCGGGCGAACGCGATGCCGCCGGCCGCATAGCAGACGGTGAAGGCGGCGACGACCGCGTGCCCCGCGACGGCCCACGCACCGGCGACGGTGTGGGACACGCCCAGGGCGGTGAGGGCCGGGTAGACGAGCATCCCGGTGGCCAGCATGATGCGCCGCCAGCCGTACGCCCACCGGTGCGAGCCGGGTTCGGGGCCTTGGTCGGTCACGGGCGCGCCCTCTCCGTCCGTCGGGTCTCAGGCAGCCGGGGTGCCGGCCGCGAAGAGCGTACGCAGGTGGCGCCCGTTGAGGATCACCGCCACCCCCAGCAGCAGGGCCCCGCACAGGGCCTGTTCGGCCTTCATCCAGAGCGGGAACGTGCCCGGCATCGCGATGATCACGACGATCGCGACGAGCATGGCGGTCGAGATGATCCGCAGCCGGCGGAACGCGCCGGTCGAGCCCCCGGCCGCCTTGGCGGCCAGGACGAGCGTGATCAGCGAACTGGCCGCGACGGCGCTGCCGCGGATCCAGACGGCGACGTTGACGAGATCGGGGTGGGCGGCGAGCGCGACGATCGCGGCCATCGTGCCGAGGCTGACCGCGAGGTAGGCGGCCAGGAGGCGGCGGACGGTGCGGAAGGCCCGGAGGGTCTCGGGGTGGTTCAGAGCGGTCGAGGTCATGGCATTCATGCTGGCCGGGGGCACCCCGCGCGGGGCAGTGTGCTCGCACACCGATGGGGCGTGACAAATGTCAGCGTCCCCGCGTGCGCCCGGCTCCAGCCGGGCGGCGCCGACGGCCCGCGCGCCTCCGCCCCGGTCAGGGCCGAGGCGGAGGCGGCGAACCGGGCGGCGGACGCGCGGACGGCGTCGAGGAGTTCGGCGTGGTCTTCCACGGTGCGGTCTTCCGACGTGCGACCGTGCACGGTGCGGTCTGCCAAGGTGATGCCCGATGTCCCTGCTCTGTGGGACGGTTCCGGCCGCAGGGCTAACTCCCCTGCTCTGCCAGGGTCTTGATGCCGTCGAGGGTGGCCGTCATGCCGGTGCGCAGCTCGCCGAGGCGGACCTCGATGATCTGCTCCTCGCGGTCCGGCCACCGGTCGATGGCGGCCGTCACCCCGTTGCGGCCGGGCCCGATCAGCACCGAGTGGCGCAGCCGGGTGCCGCCGTCCTCCGGCGTGAGCTCGTAGCGCCAGGAGGCGAGCGAGGCCTCCGGGTCCGCCGAGGGGCTGCCGAACCGGCCGTCCGCGTCGGTGACGATCCACGCGAACACCTCCCGGTCGGTCAGTTCCGTCACGTGGGAGACCGTGCGCCAGTTGCCCAGCCGCTCGTTCTCGTTGTGGCCCTCGAAGCGGGCCCCGACCGCGGGCCCCTCCGCGCCGTCGAGCCAGGCGACGCCCCGGAGTTCGGGGCTGAGCCGGGCGGGCAGGGCGATGTCGGTGACCAGCGACCAGACCTCCTCGACCGTGGCCTTGATGTGCACCTCGCAGTACGTCCGCGGTCCGTCCGCGTATCGCATGGCGCTTCCCCTCCGTCGCCGGGACCGTCACGGTTCCCGGATGGTTACCGTCCGTGATGCTAGCGAGTTGTCATGGACCTCGACAGGTGCCGGACGAAACACCGGCGATCTTCTCCGCCCCGCTCACCGGACCCTCGACGTTCGGCCGCCGCCCTACGGACAAACCGTTCGCAGACCGTCAGTTCCCGGTCACCACCGCGCGCGCCAGCCGGACCAGGTCCGGGATGGCCGGGTGCGCCGGGACGCCCCGGCGCCAGGCCAGGAACAGCGGGACGGGCGGGGCGTCGGCGAGCGGGCGGTAGGCGATCGCGGGGTGCTTGTGCAGCCGGGGCGTCGCGGCCGTGGAGATGCCGACGGCCCGGCCGGCGGCGATGGCGGTCAGCCACTCGTCGGTGTTGGCGACCTCGATCGTCGCGGCCGGGCGGTGGCCGGCCGGCCACAGGTCGAGGGTCGTGGTGCCCGCGACCGTGTTGAGGGCGACCGGCCAGGCCGCGAGGTCCGCGAGGGTGAGGACCTCGCGGTCGGCGAGGTCGCTCGCGGCGGGCACCACCGCCACCCGCTCCTCGTCCAGGAGCCGTTCGACGACGACGCCGGGCGCCGTGACCTCGCCGCGCAGCAGGGCGATGTCGACCCGGCCCTGGGTGAGGCCGGCCGTGCGGTCGTCGATGCGGCGCAGTTCGAGCGGCACGTCGGGGTGTTCCTCGTCCCAGCGGCGCAGCAGCGGGATGGTGTGGTCGCCGAGGGCGGCCCAGGGGTGGCCGAGGCGCAGCGGTGGGGAGGCGAGCGTGCGGGGGTCGAGGGCGCTGTCCACGGCGGCGAGCGCGGCGGCGGCGCGGTCGCGGAAGGTGCGGCCGGCGGCGGTGAGCTCCAGGTGGTGGGTGGAGCGGTCGATCAGGCGGACGCCGAGGTGGTCCTCAAGCTGGCGCAGGGTGCGGGAGAGCGCGGGCTGACCGGTGTGGAGGCGGGCGGCGGCGCGGGTGATCGTGCCCTCCTCGACGATGGCGAGGAAGGCCCGCAGGTGGCGCAGCTCGATGGTCATGCTTCGGAAGCATAACGGCTCGGCGATCGGCATTTCCCGGCGCACGAACGACTCCTTACGGTGGGGGCATGACGAACACGATGTCCGGGTTGTCCCGGCCGGCGGCGGCCACGGCCGTCCCGAGCGCCCCGGTGAGCCGTACCGGGGCCGGCTTCGGCGGGATCGGGCTGGTGCTGGGCGGCACGCTGTCGGTGCAGTTCGGCTCGGCCGTCGCCGCACTGCTGTTCCCGCGCGTGGGGCCGTTCGGGACGGTCGCGCTGCGGGTGACGATCGCGGCCGTCCTGCTCCTGGCCGTCTGCCGGCCCCGGCTGCGCGGCCACAGTCGTACGGACTGGGCCGTCGCCGGGGCCTTCGGGGTGGCGCTCGGCGGCATGAACATCCTCTTCTACCAGGCGATCGACCGGATCCCGCTGGGCCCCGCCGTGACGCTGGAGGTGCTCGGCCCGCTGGTGCTGTCGGTGGTCGCCGCCCGCCGGGCGGTGAGCCTGGTGTGGGCGGCGCTCGCGCTCGCGGGCGTCTTCCTGCTCGGACGGGACGGCTTCGAACGGCTCGACCCGACGGGCGCCGGGTTCGCGCTCGCCGCCGGGGCGCTGTGGGCGGCGTACATCGTCCTCAACTCCCGCTCCGGCGCCCGCTTCCCGCGCCTGGACGGGCTCGTGGTGGCGATGTCCGTGGCGGCGCTGATGAGCCTGCCGCTGGGGCTCGCCGCCGCCGGCACCGCCCTGCTCTCCCCGGGGGTGCTGGCACTCGGGCTGGCCGTGGCGCTGCTCTCCTCCGGCCTGCCGTACGCCCTGGAGGTGCTCGCCCTGCGACGCCTCCCGGCGGCGACCTTCGCGGTGCTGATGAGCCTCGCCCCGGCGGTCGGCGCCCTGGCCGGTTTCCTGGTCCTGGACCAGACCCTGTCGGCGTCGCAGTGCGCGGCGATCGTCCTGGTGATGGCCGCCAGCGCGGGCGCCGTCCGCACGGGCCGGGCGTAGCCCTCAGCCCAGCTCGCCCACCAGGCGGGTCGCGAGCGGGACGGGGACGCCGTGGTGGGCGGCCGTGCGGAGGAGGGCTCCGCCGATGGCGTCGAGTTCCAGGGGGCGGCCCGCCTCGGCGTCGCGTTGCATGGAGGACTTCGCGGTGGGCGGGAACGCGTCGTAGAGGGCCAGGGACTTCGCCGGGTCCGTCGGGGCGCCGCACGCGCGGGCGACGGCGGCGGCCTCCGCCACGAGGGTTTCCAGCTCGGCGCGGTGCTCGGCGCGGACGCCGCCGATCGGGATCCCGTAGCGGGTGGTGAGCAGCGCGAACGGCGCGAGGAAAGCGAGCTTGGCCCACAGCACGGCCGGTTCGTCCTCGTTCAGCCGGCTGCGCACGCCCGCGCCGTCGAGCAGGCGTGCCACCGGGGCGAGCCGGTCGGCCGGGCCGGCGAGGTCGATCTCGGTGAACGGGCTGCCGTGCTCGATCACGCCCGGCGCCACCCGGGCCGACTCGACCCGGACGACGGCCCCGGCCACCCGCTCCGCCCCGAACCGCGCGCGCAGCCGCGCCGGGTGCTCGACGCCGTTCAGCAGGGGGACCACCAGACCGTCCGCGACGAGGGCGGGCGGCACCCGTTCGAGTGCCTCCGCCAGGTGGGTGTGCTTGACGGTCACCAGGCACAGGTCGACGGGCTCGCGCAGTTCGGTGTCCGCCTCCACGGGTGCGGTGAACTCCCCGAACTGGGCGCTGCGCACCCGGATCCCGTCCCGGCGCAGCGTCTCGGCGGTGGCGTCCCCGGCGAGGCAGATCACCCGGTGTCCGGCCCGCGCCAGCAGTGCGGCGAGCAGCCCGCCGACCCCGCCGGGGCCGAGCACGGCGACCGTCCGGCGGGAGCCGAGGACGGCCTGGCAGGCCTCCCACGCGGCCGGGCTCAGCAGCGGGCGCAGCCGGGTGAACAGGGCGAGCAGGTCCGCGCCCCACCGCTCGCGGAAGGCGGGGTCGATCCGGGCGAGGTCGAGCTCGTTGGCGCAGCTCAGCTCGGCGAAGTCGCGCAGGTCGGACGGGTCCGGGGTGGACGCGCGGCCGGTGAAGCGGTCGTGGAAGACGGCGTCCGGGCCGGGCAGTTCGGGGTAGGTGGCGCGGCGGTCGCAGCTCGCGTACCGGTGGACGATCCGTTCCGCGCCGGGACCGATCACGGCGGCCAGGTCGGCCCGGCGGTCGAGCGGCAGGAGGGCGGCCGGGAAGCCGTCCGTCCCGTAGGCGGCGTGGCAGAGCCCGGCGAGCTGGAGCTCCGGGCGGGCGCCCCAGTCGGCGAGCTGCCGGCGGACGCGTTCCAGGTGGGCGAGCAGGGTGCCACCGGGGTGCTCGACGACGTCGGCACCGAGCTCGGTCAGCAGCTCGACGGCCCGACGGGTGGTGGCCTGAAGGGTGGACAAGTCGGTTTTCCTCTCGGCGCGTTGCGGGTCGGCACCCGCCGTGCCCCCGCCTTGCGTCCGGAACGCGCGAGGACTGCCGGCGGGTTGCCGCCCAGGGCCCTGCAGCGATGATCGAGCCGGGCGGACACCCAAGTCAATCCACGGGTTCACTGGGGAACCCCCAAGCAAAAGCTTGGGTCGGCGCGGGCGTACCGTGACCGCCGTGACCCTCGACGATCTCCGCGTCTTCGCCGCGGTGTGCCAGGCCGGCTCGCTCAGCGCCGTCGCCCGCCGGCTGTCCTGCACGCAGTCCGCCGTCAGCCAGCACGTGAAGCGGCTCGAACGGGAGCTCGGCGTCGTCCTGCTGGAACGCCACCCGCGCGGCGTCGTGCCGACGAAGGCCGGGCACCTGCTGCGCGCGGCGGCCGTCGACAGCCTCGGCGGCATCGACCACGCGCTGCGCGGCATCGACGAACTCGCCCGCGGGGAGGGCGGATCGGTGCGGATCACGACCGGCGCCACCAGCATCCGGCACTTCATGTCGGCGGCCGTCGTCGACTTCCGCCACCGCTTCCCGGGGGTGAGCCTGGAGTTCCAGACGGAGGTGTCCAGCCGCAGCTGCTTCGAGGCGCTCACCGCCGGGCGCGTCGACCTCGCCTGGACGACCCTCGGCTCCCCCGGGCGCGGCATCGAGCAGCGGCCGGTCCTCAGCCTGCCGTGGGTGCTGGCCGTCGCCGCCGGGGACCCGCTCGCCGGCCGCGCCCACGTCGACCCGGTCGACCTCCAGGACGCCCGGCTCATCGGGCTGCCGCAGAACTCGATCTCGCGCTCCCAGCTCGACGCCTGGCTCGCCCGGTCGGGCATCCGGGCGGTCTTCGACACCAGCGTCGCGGACTGGGACACCGCGATCCTGCTCGCCGAACTCGGCCTCGGGCAGGCCGTCGTGCCCGCCCTCCCCGAGTGGCAGGGCCCCGGCCACCCGGGCCTGCGGCTGATCCCCCTCCCCGCTCTGCCCGTCCTCACCGCCGGCTGGGCCGTACGCCGCTGGGACACCCTCTCCCCGCTGGCCCGCGCGTTCGCGGACACCGTCGCGGAGCACTGCGGGCCGTGACCGGGGGGAGTGGCGGGCGAACCGGACGAGGGCTACCCCGAGGTGCTGGGCGGGGTGGACGAGGCGGAGGCGATGAGGACGATCCACACGAGGACTCCGATCACCAGACTGACGATGATCCAGAGGCGGGCCTTCTTCGATGCGCTCACGGCCCCGTAGACGTCCCCCGCCCCCGTCCGGGACGAGATCTGGGCGGCGAAGTAGATCGCCGCGATTCCGGTCGGAGGGAAACAGAGAACGGTGACCAGGATCGCGCCGACGAGATAGGCCCCCGAACTCGGTGCCTGCTCGGGCGCCGGCTGCCAGTGGGGCGGTTGCCCGCTCCACGGCGGGCTCGACGGCTGCGGGCCGCCGCGGTGGTGGGTCTGATTCCGGTCCGACGCCGTCCAGGGCGTCTGTTCCGGCCCCCAGTCCTCGTCGGGCGGCGGGGCTTCGTACCTGTCACTCATGGCTGCGCTCCTTGCTGCCGGGGCCGCTCGGGACCGGAGTCCAGCGGTTTCCCGACGGGTCCCAGATCCAGCGGCCGGCCGCCGGATCGAGGTCGACCGCCCGTTGGTACGCCTGCGCCGGAAGGTCGTGGGTGAAGACGAGTTGCGTACCGGCCGGGCACTCGATCACGACTCCGTCCGGCCGGCTTCCCCCGCTCGCCGCGTCCCGGACGTCCGCCCCCTCGTCCGGGTGTCCGAGCAGCCTGTGCACGAAACGGCGGAGTCCGGAGTACGCATCCTCCGCGAGCCGGCTGAAGACGGTGCTGATGAACGGCTGCACCACGGCCGTGCTGATGAGGACGTAGACGTACGAGTCCACACCGCGACGGACCGGTCGCACCATGCAGGCGGTCTCGATGCCGGCCTGACGAAGGATCTCCTCGGCTCCGGTGGCCGCCTCGACCGGCAGCGACGCGGGCCAGAAGATCTCCACTCGGGTCCCGGTCATGTGAGTCCTCCTCCCATGGGAACGCCTCAGGGCTCAAACGCCCAACGTTCGACGACGCCGTTGGCCGTGCCGGTGACGAACTCCCCGGCACCGGACAGGTATCCGGCACCGACCGGCCGGTCCGCCAGCTGCGCCGCCGCGGCGGTCCGCTGCCGGTGGACGTCCCAGACCGTCAGGCTGGCGTCGTCACCGGCGATGGCGAGCAGCGCCGAGTCGGATGACAAGGCGAGGTGCACGGGCCGCGGTCCGTGCGCGGTGTGCTGGATCAGGTGACCGTCCCACGACCACATGCGCACCCGGCCGTCCGCGCAGCCGGTGACCAGACGGTCGGCGCCGACGGCCAGTGAGACGACGGCCCGCGGATGCGGCCACCCCATCACCTCGTGCCCCCCGAAGTCGAACTGCCGGACCAGGCCGTCGCCGCAGGCGACCAGGACGTGCCGGTCCCAGGGCGCGAAGGCCAGCGGCCCGATCAGGTCCGGCGCCGCCACGGACCACGCCCCGGGCCGCTGCTGCCGCCTGCGGACGGTGATGTCCGCACGCACCCTGCCCGCGGCGTCGTACACCTGCACGCGGTTCTTGACCGCCACCGCGAGCCACCGTCCGTCATTGCTGAACACCACCGCCTCGCCCGTGCGGGCACCGACGCTGATGACCTTCGCGGGCACCTCCGTCTCGACGTCCCAGATCACCACGCTGCCGCTCTCGTGCCGGCTGGCCACGTGCCGCGGCCAGGGGCTCCACGCCAGCTGTACGACGCCGTCAGGCTCCGGCGGGAAGCACTGGGCGACGAGCCGCCCGGTGGCGAGCCGGAAGACCCGGGTGCCGCTGTCGGCGTCGGCGACCGCCAGCAGGTCACGCGGGCCGAGCGCCAGCTGGTGACAGGATCCGAGCGGAGGGACCGCCCTGACGCGGCGCAGCGACGGCTGACGGGGCTCCTCCCTCCTCGGCCGGTGTGGCCTCGGCCCCGGCGCGCCGGGCTCCGCCTCGTCGGTGGCGGCGCCGGGAACGCTCCCGTCGGGTGCCCCGCCGGAGGCGGTCTGGTGGTCGCGCCCGCCGGGAGCGGAATGCTCGGGCCCCCCGCCGGGAACGGTGAAGACCCGGGCCTTGTCCGAGGCGAGGAACAAAACCGGCGTCGCCCATTCCAGGCTGCCCATGCGCATCTTCACGTCTTCCCGGGTGAGCGTCACGGCGCGGTCCACCGGAATGCCCTCGGCTATCCGCTCGTAGAACTCCGACGCGAAGACGATCGCGGCCTGGTCGGTTATCTCGTACTGCATCGCCACGACCGCCGGCACCCCTGCGCGCAGAAGGTTGGCGGCCGTGCCGCTGAAAACGTCGTCCGCGCCGCACACCGCGGACTCGCAGGCGTTCAGGACGATGAGCCGCAGCGTCCGGCTCTCGGCGACGAGCCGTTCGAAATCGCTGGCGTAGACCTGCCTCGCCCGGCCGTCGTCCCCCACCAGCTCGATGAACCCCTCGTTCTGTTCGCTGTCGAAGCCGCCGTGGCACACGCAGTGCAGGACGTGCCACTCCCCTGACCGCACCGCCCGCGCGAGGTCGCTCCAGCGACCGCTCGGGAGCCAATGGACGTCGACGTTCTTCGAGTGCACCCCCTGCAGGGCCTTCGCGATCCGGTCCCGCTCGGCGTGCGAGTCCAGGACGGGGAGGTCAGCGGGCCCCGCCGAGACGCCCAGGACCCGCAGGGGGAGCGTGACCTCCAGCGGGGGCACGGGATCCATCAAGTCGGGGTTCCGGACGATGGGGACACGGAGCGCGAGGTAGTCGTCGCGTGCGGGGTCGACGATGTATTCCCAGGGAATGCGGGACACGTTCGGCCCGTAAGTCCGGATCAGCACCCGCATCGGTGCACCGTCGGACAGGGCCGCACTCCTGCACCGGTCGAACTGGAAACCGATCTTCTTGGCGAGGACGGCGCCGGAGAGGTTCTCGCCGAAGTCGCGCACGGCCCGTTCCATCAGCGACGCGCGCCTCGTGACCACGGGGCTGCACGACCGCATGAGCGACCTCTCGACCTCCAGGAGCACGATCCGCAGTTGATCGGTCGTGTACGGTGCCGGCACGCTCTCATGCGCCTCTCCGCTCCGCGAGGAGCAGGAGACGACCCAGCTGTCACCGGCCTCGGTGATCGTTAACCGAAACGGCACCGTTTCCATGTCGGGCTCACCTCCGGTGCCCTGTTCCCAGTCCACACCTCTCACTCGCCGCTGGCTAGTGTTCCGCCAGGGAATCCGCGAGAGCCCGGCGACGAGGCGAGCCAGAACATCCGGCGCTCCGGCGCGTCGCGCTCGCCCTCCGCCTCCGCCTCACCGAACAGCGGGATCATCCAGTCGTCCGGCGTCAGACGCAGCGCGCCGTGCTCAGCGGCGAGCTGGCGGGCGCGCGTCGTCTCACCGGCGCCGGGCAGGACGACCATCATGAACACCGTGGTCACTCCTGGACGGTGGCCGGGTGAGGCCCCGTAGGGCCGGCTTCTACGGCAGGAACGCCCCCACCGCGGCCCGCGTCAGCGTCCGGAAACGCTGCTCGCCGAGGGCGCCAGGGAAGTGGCCACCGCGTTCCAGGCTGATCACGCCGTGCGCGGCCGCCCACAGCGTGTCCGTCACCTCGTCCACATCGGCGTCCGCCCGCAGCACACCCGCCCCGACGCACGCCCGCGCCGCCTCCCGCAGGACGTCGAGGCTCGCGGCGGCGGCCCGGCGGCACTCGTCGTCCGGGACGAAGCCGGGCACGCCCTCGCCGTGCATGACGCCGTAGAAGTTGGGCTCCTCCAGCGCGTTGGCCCGGTAGGCGCGGCCGAGGGCGGCCAGGTGCGCGGCCGGGTCGTCGCCGCGGGGCACCGCGTCCAGGCGGCGGCGCAGCCGGGCGAAGCCCTCCAGGTAGAGCTCCCGCGTGATGCCGTCCTTGGCCCCGAAGTGCCGGTACAGGACGGTGGTGGAGCAGTCCGCGGCGGCGGCGACGCGGCGCATGCTCAGCGCGGCCGGGCCCTCGGCGGCGAGCAGGCCGGCGGCGATGTCCAGCAGGGCGGTGCGCAGCGCGGCCTCGCCCAGGGCCTGGGCCCGGGCGAAGGCGCCGGTGGGTGATTTGGCGGGCATGCGGACGATTCTCCCGGACGTCCTACGCTCGGTCCGGCAGCGGACGGTAGATCGGCACGCCCGCCTCCTCCAGCGCGGCCCGGCGCGCGAAGTACGCGTCACCCATCGGGTCGACGCCGAGCAGCGGCATCGCGCTGCGCCAGGTCGTGACGTCCTCCGGGGCGAGGTCGGCGGCCGTCGCGAAGTGCCGTCCGGCGGCGTCCGGGTGGCCGTGGCGCAGCAGCCACAGGGCGAGTGCGGCCTCGGTGCGGGCGCGCTGGCGGGCGGGGGTGCCCGGCTCGGTCAGCGCGGCGACGGCGCCGGCGTCGACGCCCGCGTCCCCGGTGGCCACCCAGTGGCGGAGCGCGGCGAGCGTCCTCCCGGAGTCGAGGCCGCTCATCGAGCGGAAGAGGTCGGTCGCGAACTGGGTGTCGTTGGGCCGGGCGATGCGCCCGTCCTCGTCGATCCAGACCGCGGTGGGGACGTTGAGCAGCTGGTAGAGGTCGGCGACCCGGCCGTCGACGTCGATCAGCGCCGGGTGGGTGGGCGCGGCCTCGGCGATCCAGGGCGCGGCGTCCTCGAGCCTGCGGTCGACGGCGACGCTCAGCACGGAGAAGCCGTCGGCGGCGAGTTCGGCGTGCAGGCGCTCCCACGCGGGGAGGTCGTAGCGGCAGCCGCACCAGGAGGCCCAGAAGACCAGCGCGACCTTGCGTCCTCGCAGGTCGCTCAGCGCGTGCCGGACGCCGTGGACGTCCGGGAGGGCGAAGTCGGGGGCCTCGCCGGCGATCAGGGCGGCGGAGCGGTCGGCGGCGCACGCGCCGAGGGCGAGGACGCGGGCGGCGGGTTCGGCGGCCACCGGCCGGCCGAGCAGGGCGGCGAAGGCGGTGACGTCGAGCCGACCGGCGTCCTCGATCCGGGCGACGGCCGCCGCCGGGACGCAGGCGTCGCCCCGGCACCAGCCCTGCGGCTTGCGGGTGAAGCCCAGCGCGCGTTCGACGTCCGCGCGGGCGAGCCAGACGTGCGGGTCCGTGCCGTCCGGCCTGTCCGGGGCCGGCCGCAGCTCGGCCGGGACGCGGGTCTCGGTGTGGTCGTCCAGGATCGTCAGCTCGACGGTGCCGTCCATGGCACGCCTCCTCGATCGAAATAACGCCGTTACTTGAGAATAACGGCGTTATTCAGACCCGTGCAACCACCTACCGGTCGAGGAAGCGCCGCAGCCCGTCCCGCATCCCGTCCGTCGGCGAGGGGGGCCACGGCGGTTGCGCAAGGCGATCAAGTCCGTCCCGCCGCCCCGACGGCCGGCTACCGCGACGCCCGGACCGCCCGCCCGAAGCGGGTGGACCACTCGTCCAGCCGCTCGACCAGTTCGGGCGGCTCGACCACGGTGAACTCCGCGCCGAGCGAACCGAGTGCCATCATCGGCCAGCTGAGGTCGTCGGCGCTCATCACGATCCGGCAGCGCCCCGCGTCCACCTCCTCGATCGCGCCCCACCGGCCGATCCGCTCGCGCACGCCCGCGGCGGGCGCCGCCACCACCGCCTCGACCCGGTACGGGCGGATGAGGCCGTTGACGCCCGCCCGGACGAACTCGGCGGCGTCGGCGGCCGGCAGCGCGCGCGGGGCGAAGCGGCCCCCGCCGCCCTCGGGTGCCGTGAGCCGGTCGAGCCGGAAGGTGCGCCAGTCCTGCCGGGTGAGGTCGTACGCCACGAGGTACCAGCGGCGGTCCAGGCACACCAGCCGGTGCGGCTCGACGTGCCGGTCCGCGCGCCGGCCGTCCGCCGCCGTGTACGAGAAGCGCAGCCGCTCGGTGTCCCGGCAGGCCAGCGCCACCACCGTGAGCCCGTCCGGGTCGACCGCCGCGGCGGGCCGGCCGCCCCAGTCGACGGGCACCGTCATCGCCCGCAGGGCCTCGACCCGCCGTCGCAGCCGGGCCGGCATCACCTGCACCACCTTCGCCAGCACCCGCACCGACGTCTCGGCGATCCCCTCCACCGGGCTCTCCGCCGCCGACTGGAGGCCCACCGCCAGCGCGACCGCCTCCTCGTCGTCGATCACCAGCGGCGGCAGCGCGGCACCGGCGGCGAGCTGGTAGCCACCGTCGACACCACGCTGCGCCTCGACGGGGTAGCCGAGCTCGCGCAGCCGGTCGATGTCGCGGCGCAGCGTGCGCACGGAGACGCCGAGCCGCTCGGCCAGTTCCTCGCCGGGCCAGTAGCGGTGCGTCTGCAACAGGGAGAGCAGCCGCAGGGTCCGGGTGCTGGTGTTCGCCATGACGTCGATTCTCTCCGCGATTCAGGTCAGGAAGTGGCCGCAATGGCTCCTAGCGTGGTTCTTGTCCGAGAGAGCAGGAAGCTACGCGGAAGGCGATCACCATGACCACCACCTCCACCACCAGCACCGCCGTCACCACCGGCGAGCGCGCCGACCTCCTCGTGGCGCTGGCGAAGCAGCGGCACTTCCTGACCTTCACCGCCCGCGACCTCACCGACGAGCAGGCCGGGCAGCGCACCACCGTCAGCGAGCTGTGCGTGGGCGGCCTGATCAAGCACGTGACGGTGGTGGAGAGGCTGTGGGCCGCCTTCATCGTCGAGGGCCCGTCCGCGATGCCCGACGTCTCGGCCTTCACCGAGGAGGACTTCGCCCGCCGTGCCGACGAGTTCCGCATGCTGCCGGGCGAGACCCTGGACGGCGTGCTCGCCGCGTACCGGGAGGTGGCCCTGCGCACGGACGAGCTGGTCTCCACCCTGCCCGACCTGGGCGCGGTCCAGCCGCTGCCGAAGGCCCCCTGGTTCAAGGACGAGGCCTGGTCCGCCCGCCGCGTCCTCTTCCACATCATCGCCGAGACCGCCCAGCACGCGGGCCACGCCGACATCATCCGCGAGGCCATCGACGGCGCGAAGAGCATGGGCTGACGACCCGACGGGGGCGCCGGACCGCAGCCGGTGGCGGCGAGGCCGCGCCGCCACCGCCACCGCCACCGCCGGCGGCGGCGTCGCGTTCGTCGTCCGGTGTCCCACCACCGCGCCCCCGGCACGGCTGAGGTGGCGTCAGGCCGACTTCACCACCGCCCGCGCGAGCGCCTCGGCCGTCCGGCGGACGTCCGCCTCCGTCGTGCGCCAGTTGCTGAACGCCGCCCGGAGGGCCGGGACTCCGGCGTAGCGGGTCGGTGTGAAGAAGGCCTCCCCCGCGACCTCGGCGGCCAGATCGGCGAGCCGCTCGGCGGTGGGGTCCTCGGCCAGCGTGAAGCAGACGACGTTCAGCCGCACCGGCGCGAGCAGGCGCAGCCCGTCCGTCCCGGCCACCGCCTCCCCGAGCGCCCGGGCCCCGGCGACGCAGCGCTCGACGATCTCGCGGTGGCCGGCCCGCCCGTACGCGCGCAGCGTGAACCAGGCGGCGAGCGCGCGCAGTCGGTGCGAGTTCTCGGGGGTCAGGTGGACGAGGTCGGGGTGCTCGCCGAGCGGGCCGAGGTAGGCGGCGGCGTTCTGGAAGACGCGGGCCTGGAGGTCGCGGCGGCGGGTGAACTGCACGGCGCTGTCGTAGGGCACGTTGAGCCACTTGTGGAGGTCGACGCAGACGGAGTCGGCGAGGTCCAATCCGGCCACGAGCCCGGCGTGTTCGGGCGTCAGGGCGGCGAAGGCACCGAACGCGCCGTCCACGTGCAGCCAGAAGTCGTACCGCTCGCGGAGGGCGGCGATCGCCCGCAGGTCGTCGAAGTCGACGGTGTTCACCGTACCGGCGTTGGCCACCACGACGCACGGGCCGTCCGCCTCCGCGAGCGCGCGCTCCAACTCGGCGGGGTCGACCGCCTCGCGGCCCGGCAGCGTCGGCACGGCGGTGAGCGCCGAACGCCCGAGACCCAGGACGGACAGGGCCTTGGCGATGCTGGAGTGCGCGCTGCCGGACAGCACCCGCACCCGGCCGAGCGCGCCGGCGCCGTCCTCGGCGACGTCCACGCCGAGGCGCTCGCCCAGCCACTCGCGGGCGATCGCGAGGCCGACGGTGTTCGACATGGTGGCGCCGCTCACGAACGTGCCGGTGTGCGCGGCGGAGAGGCCGAACAGCTCGCGCAGCCAGCCGACCGTCTCGCGCTCCAGGTGCTGACCGGCCGGGTCGAGCGAGGAGTTGGAGTTCTGGTCCGCGGCGGCGGTGAGCCAGTCCCCCGCGAGGGCCGCCGGGGTCGCGCCGCCGGTGACGAACCCGAAGTAGCGCGGCCCGGCGCTCGCGCTCAGCCGCGGCTCCCAGCGCTCGGCGAACTCCGCCAGCGCCGCCCGCAGCCCGATCCCGCCGCCGTCGCCCAACGACACCGGCGCGGGCGCCCCGGCGGACGTGACCACCGGCCGCTGGTCGAGGCCGCCCAGGAAGGCGACGGCCCGCTGCCGCGTCTCCTCCAGCAGCGCGGGCAACCGGTCCAGGTCGGCGGCGAGTTCAGGGTGCATGGGTCACTCCGTGGTAGGGAAGATCGACTGGGCCCCGAGCGTATCGAGCGACCCACCGGCCGTCCCGGTCCAATTCGACCCGAGTGGCCTGCTGCGGCGACTGCGCTAGCATGGCCGCCATGACGACGTGCCGCGGATCCTGGTGGGCCCCCGATCGGGTGGCCTGACAGCGCAGCGCGTCATGTATCGGCCGTCCGGTGGGCGGCCGATTCGCGTTTCCCGGGCCCCCGCTGGACTCGACGCCAAGGACGGCGAACCAGTGGACAGGAACCTCACGCACACCCCGGACCTCACCTGGCCGCGGCTGCTCGCCGCCCTGGCGGCCGGCCGCGACCTGCGGGCCGACGAGGCGCGGTGGGCCATGGAGCGCGTGCTGGACGACGACTTCCGGCCCGAGCAGCTCGCGGCCTTCCTGATGGGCCTGCGGGTCAAGGGCGAGAGCGCCGCCGAACTGTCCGGCCTGGTCGCGGCCGCACTCGACCACGCGGTGCCGCTGGACGTCGACGGCGGCCGGTGCGTCGACCTCGCCGGCACCGGGGGCGACGGCGGATCGACCGTCAACATCTCCACCATGGCCTCCGTCGTGGTCGCCGCCTGCGGGGTGCCCGTCGTCAAGCACGGCGGTCGCTCGGCCTCCTCCAAGTGCGGCACCGCGGACGTCCTGGAGGCGCTCGGCATCCCGCTGGACCTGCCGCCCGCGGCCGTCGCCGAGGTCGCCCGCCGGGCCGGGATCACGTTCTGCTTCGCGCCGGTCTTCCACCCGGCCCTGCGCAACGCCGCACCGGTGCGCCGCGTGCTGGGCGTGCCGTCGGCCTTCAACCTGCTCGGGCCGCTGATCGGCCCGGCCCGGCCGCGCCACCAGGTGGTCGGCGTCGCCGACCTGCGGGCGGCCCCCGCGATCGCCGGCCTGCTGGCCGCCCGCGGCACATCGGCCCTGGTGGTGCGCTCCGAGGACGGTACGGACGAGCTGACGACGACCGCACCGGCCCGGATCTGGGCGGTCCAGGACGGCGCCGTGACGCAGGAACGGCTGGATCCCGAAGTCCTCGGGCTCGCGCCCGCCCCCGCCGGGGCGCTCGTCGGCGGCGGCCCCGAGCACAACGCGCGGATCCTGCGGGAGGTCCTGGCGGGCGCGACCGGCCCGGTGCTGGACACCGTCCTGCTGAACGCGGCGGCCGCCCTGATCGCGGCCCGGCCCTCGCCGGGCCCGGTGGTGCCGCGGTTCCCGGCGGCCCTTCAGGAGGCGCGGCAGGCCGTGGAGTCGGGGGCGGCGCTGAAGGCGCTCGACGGATGGCTCACGGCGGTCCAGGACGTGCGGACGGCCCGATAGCGGCGATTCGGCCACCCGGCGCGAGGACATCGCCCGCCCCACGGGGGTAAGGGCGGACGACGTCCGCGCGCCGGGTGACCGGCGGGTTCCGGCTCCCCCCGGGCCGGAACCCCCGCCCCCACGCGGGCGAACCGTCCACCTGTGGTGCCGCCCCGGAGACCGCCGCTGCCCTGATCGGAGACGGTCTGGCCGGGAACGGAAGCGGAGAACCGCGGCCGCGATCGCCATTCTGGGCACGCCGCCCCCACCCCCGCATGGGGGACCGGCCCCCAAGTTCTTCGCGCGCCCCGGATCCCCCGCACCCACCCGGCTTGATCAAACTCTTGTGCGAGCGGACGGTTGGCTGCCACGCTCTGCGCTGTGACCACTCCGCGGAGCGACATGACGGCGCGCGCCGTGCCGACCGGCGCCGCGCCGGGGCACTGGTGGGAGCCCGGCCTGCGCCCCGGCGAACCCGCGCGCGACGGCCGCCCCGCGTGGGCCGCCTTCGCCGAGGAGGCGCTCGCCCGCGCCGGCGCACCGCAGGTGCCCACGGGCCCGCTGCCCGGCACCACGGGATTCCGCCCGGTCGTGGCACCGCTCGTCCAGGCGGCACTGACCCGCGTGCACTGCGGGATCCCGCCGGAGCTCGCCGACTTACCCGCGATCAGGAACCGCTTTCACGACGACCTGGCGGACACCCTCACCCGACAGGCCGCCCGCACGCTCGTCCTGGAACTCCACGCCGCCCGGACGAACGGCCACTTGACGGGCTCCACCCCGGAAGAGCGATTCCGTTCCTACGTCGAAGCGACGGCCGGCCGACCCGGCCTCTCAGGCCTCTTCCGTGCCTACCCCGTCCTGGCGAGGATCCTGGCCCGGACCTGCCTGGCCGCCGCCGAGGCACTCACCGACCTCCTCCGCCGCTTCGCCGCCGACCGGGCCGACATCGTCGCCACGCTGCTCGGCGGCGCCGACCCGGGCCGGCTGACCGCCGTCCACCGCACCGGCGACCAGCACCGGAGCGGCCACAGCGTCGCCGTCCTGGGTTTCACGAACGCGCAGCGGGTCGTCTACAAGCCACGCCCGCTGCGGGCGCACCAGCACTTCAACGCCGTCATCGAGCGGTTCAACGATCAGCCCGGCTCCCCGGGACTGCGGGCCGTCACCGTGATCCAGCGCAACGACTACGGCTGGACCGAGTTCGTCGACCGCCGCGAGTGCACGACGCCCGAGGAGGTGCGGCGCTTCTACCTCCGGCAGGGCGCGTGGCTGGCGCTGCTGCACGCCTTCGACTGCACCGACCTGCACTTCGAGAACCTCATCGCGTGCGGGGACCACCCCGTACCGGTCGACCTCGAAACGCTCTTCCACCCGCCCGCACCGCAGCAGCCCGGCGGGTCCGTCGATCCGGCCGCCGTGGCTCTCGCCGCCTCGGTGCACCGGACCGGCCTGCTGCCCCGGCTGATCCTCGGCGACGACCGGGCCGTGGACGCCTCCGGCCTGGGCGGCGACGCCGGGGCCGCCGTGCCGGGGGAGTCCGTGCGCTGGGAGGAGGCCGGCACCGACCGGATGCGGCTCGTCCGCCGCCCCGGCGAACTCCACGGCGGCGCCAACCGCCCCGCCCTCGCCGGCACGCACGCGGACCCGGCCGACCACGTCGACGCCCTGCTCGACGGCTTCCGCCTGGCCCGCCGCATCCTCGCCGACGACCGGGACGGACTGCTCGCCCTGCTCCCCGCGTTCGCCGACGACGAGACCCGCGTCGTCGTGCGCGCGACCGCCGATTACGCCACGCTGCTCGACGAGTCCACCCACCCCGGCGTCCTGCGCGACGCGGCCGACCGGGAGGCGCTGCTGCGCGGCCTGGACGCCGACGGCCCCGGCTGGACCGGCGTGCTCGACGAGGAGGTGGCCGACCTCTGGAACGGCGACGTCCCGCTGTTCACCACGCGCCCGGGCACGACGGACCTGTGGACCACCCGGGGCCGACGCGTAGGCCGAGCGTCGGACCACGACGGCCTGACGCGCGTGGCGAACCGGCTGGCGGACACCGACCAGGCGGACCAGGCGGACCAGGCGGACCAGGTGGACCGGGCGGACCAGGAGTGGATCATCCGGGCCACCATGACGAGCCGCTCGACCACCCCGCCCCACGAGCCCGGCCCCAGTCCTGGACTCCCCCGACCCGCCGCCCGAGCCCCTTCCCCCGAACAGATCCTGAACGCCGCCCGCCCCATCGCCGACACCCTCCTGGCCCAGGCCCACCGCACCACCGGCCGGGTCAACTGGATCAGCCTGGAACTCCTGGGCGACCGCTACTGGCAGCCCGCCCCCGCCGGCGCCGACCTGGGCGGCGGCTACCCCGGCCCCGCGCTGTTCCTCGCGCAACTCGCCGAGCTCACCGGCACGGACCGCTACGCCGAAGCCGCCCGACTCGCCCTGCGACCGGTGCCCGAGCTCCTCGACCGGCTCGCGGACCGACCCGACGCACTGCCCCTGATCGGCTCCGGCGCGTTCGCGGGCCTCGGCGGCCTCACCTACGCGCTGAGCCGACTCGCCGTCCTCCTGGACGACCGTGAGATCGCCACCTGGCTCGCCGAGGCCGTCCAGCTGACCGCCACCGCGGCCGAGGAGGAGCACTCCCCCGCGCTCGCCGACGGAACCGCCGGCGGCCTCACGGCGCTGCTGGCCGTCCACCGCGCCAGCGGCGACGCCACCGCCCGCCGGGGCGCCCGCCGTTGCGCGGACGCGCTCCTCTCCCGGCCGTTCCCCACCGCACACGGCTTCCTCGCCGGAACGGCAGGCATCGGATGGGCACTTCTCCGCTTCGCCGGCACCGAGGACGGCGGCACCGAACACGAACGAGCCGGGCTGGCCGCACTGCACGCCGCCGCCACCTCGTCGGCTCCCCGAAGGACGTGGTGCGAAGGCAGCCCCGGCATCGCCCTCGCCATCGCCGACAGCGGAGCCGCGTCGACCGACGACCGGTTGAGCCGCCAGCTCAAGGCGACCACCGAACACACGGTCGCAGCCGGCCCCCTCCCCGCCCACAGCCCGTGCCACGGCGAACTGGGCGTCCTCGAACTGCTCGCCCACACCAAGGACCCGGCCCTCGCCGGCCGCACCACCGCCCTCCTCGCCGCCCTCGACCGGACCGGCCCGATCTGCGGCACCCCGTCCGCCGTCCCGGCTCCCGGCCTGCTGACCGGCCTGGCCGGCATCGGCCACGGGCTGCTGCGGCTCGCGTTCCCCGAGCACACGCCTTCGGCGCTGCTGCTGCAAGCGCCGATCCACCCACGGCCGTCACACCGGACGCCGTGACCCACCCACGAGAGGAAGAGCTATGGACATCCACGAGACCGTCCGTCGCCACACGTCCCCGACCGTCGCCCAGGAAGCGACGCAGGACGACCCGATCGGCGCCATCCGCCTGCGCCCCACCACCGGCCTGCTCGCCCGCCGCGCCGAACTGATGGGCACCCGTGACCGCAGCAAGTGCACGATAGAAACCGTGACCTTCCGCTGACGCCCCCACCCGACGGCCGGCGAGCCGGGAGCCCGCGCTCCCCGCTCGCCGGCCGTCGCCGTCTGTCCTTCCGACCTTCCGACCTTCTGACCTCCTGACCTTCATGCCCTTCTGGCCTTCTGGCCTTCTGGCCTTCTGGTCGTCGTGCCGCCCGGGGATTTTGTCTATCGTTTTGTCAACTTGTTCATACGATCAACTACCCTGCCGACATGCGCATCACTTCGCCGGTCACCATCGGCCGCCAGGAAGAAATCTCCCTGCTCGAGAGATCCCTGACGCAGCTTCGGCAGAACACCGGCCGCACGGTGTTCCTGATCGGCGAGCCCGGCATCGGCAAGTCCCGGCTGGTGGACCACTGCCTCCGGCAGGCGGCGGACCGCGGCATGCCGGTGCTGCGCGGCCGAGGCAGCATGACCGGCGGCGGCACTCCGTTCCGCCCGATCCTGGAGGCACTGTCCTCGCACTTCCGCACCACCGCCCCACCCACCGACGCCGAACTGCTCCCCTACCGCTCGGCACTGGCCCGCGTCATCCCCGAGTGGCGCAGCACCGCCGCGCAGGCCCGGACCGAGAGCGTCGTCGAACTCGCCGAGGCGCTGCTGCGCCTGCTCGCCGTCATCGGCCGCGGCACCGGCTGCGTGCTGGCCCTGGAAGACCTGCACTGGGCCGACTCCGAGTCCGTCGCCGTCGCCGAGTACCTCGCCGACAACCTCGCCCAGTTGCCCGTCCTGCTCCTCGCCACCGTCCGCACCGACCCGGGCAACGCCCTGACCCTCGCGCGGAGCGCCGAGCGCCGCCGCGTCGCCACCGTCGCGACGCTGCCGCCGCTGAACGCCCCCGAGGTCAGGGCCCTGGTGGCCGGCTGCCTGGACGCCCCGGCGCACGACGTACCGGACGCCGTCGTCGACCGGCTGGTCGCCCGCAGCGACGGCAACCCGTACCTCGTCGAGGAACTCCTCGCCGACCTGGTCGACTCGGAGCTGCTCACCACCGCCACCGACGGCTGGCAGGTCACCGGCGACCTGGACACCACCGTGCCGACCACCGTCGTGCAGAGCTTCGGCCACCGCCTCCTCCAGGTCGACGCCCCGCTGCGCGACTTCCTCCTCCTGGCGGCCACCATCGGTCCGCGCTGCTGCGTCTCCGCCCTGCGGACCGTCACCGGGCTCGACGACCCGACCCTGTTCGCCCATCTCCGGGCCGCGACCGAGGCGCACTTCCTCGTCCCCGACGACTCCTCGCCGCACGACTACGCGTTCCGCCACGCGATCACCGTCGACGCCGTGCTCGCCGGCATCCCGGCCGCCCAGCGCGCCGCGCTCGCCCGCCGGGCCGCCGACGCGCTGCGCGAGGACGGGCCACCGACCCCCGACCGGTGCCAGCTCGTCGCCGACCTGCTCGTCACCGCGGACGACCGCCCGGGCGCGGCGCTGCTGCTCGCCGAGGCCGGGCGGCTGACGATGGCCGACGGCGCCTCGGCGTCGGCGGTGCTGCTGCTGGAGCGGGCCGAGTCGCTGGCGGGACCGGCGCACCGGGCGGAGATCACCGAGTCGCTGGCCCACGCGCTCGCCGAGGACGGCCAGTTGGACCGGGCGTTCGCGCTGGCCGGCACGCTGCCGACGCTCGGTTCGACGACGCTGTCCGCCGATCGCATGGTCGCCCTGCACACGCGGCTCGCGTGGGCCGCCGTCGTGGCCGAGCGCAGCGCGGAGACGGTCGCCCAGGTGGCCGCGGCCCGGTCCCGGCTGCACGACGGGGGCGCGCCGGAGCAGGCCGCCGCGCTGGCGGTCGTGGAGGCGCACCTGGCGCTGCTGCCCGGTGAGGAGGAGCGGCTGCCGGACGCCGAGCGGCTGGCCGAGGAGGCCGCGGACATGGCCGAGCGGGCCGGGCTGCCGGTCCTGGCCTGCCAGGCCTGGCAGGTGCTGGCGATGCTCTCCCGCACGCGCGGCTTCGACGTCGCCGACGGCTGCCTGGAGCGGATGCTCGCCGTGGCCGAGACGCACGGCCTGCCGGGCTGGCGGTTCGAGGCGCTGATCCGGCTGGGCGGCAACGCGTTCATGCGCACCGGTGAGGCGCGGCGGCTGGAGCAGGCGAGGGCGGCGGCCGAGGACCTCGGCTCGATCGTGCTGAGCCAGCGCACCGAGGGGTTCCTGGCGATGCACGCCGTCCTCTCGGGCGACCCGGCGACGGCCGAGGAGATCATCGGGCGCTGCCTGGACGCGGCCGGCCGGATGCGCAACCACGCGACGCACCGCTACCTGCTGCTGACCTCCGCGACCCTCGCCGCCCACCAGGGGCGGCGGCGCACGATGGAGCACGTCCTGCGCGCGTTCCGGCGGGCGGGCGGCGAGGGATCGCTGCTCACACCGGTGATGCTCGGCCTGTGCCGGGCCATGTGCGCGCTGCTGGAGGAGGACCGTGCGACCGCCGACGCCGAGTTCGCGGCGGCGGCGGCCTGGGAGGCCGAGCACCCGAACGTCTACTTCCTGGCCGGCCGGTACGGCCTGCGCCCGCTGCTGGCCGTGCTGGCCGGCACGGCGGGCTGGGCCGAGCACGCCGTCGTCGCCGCGTCGCCGGGCGCCGAACTCGCCTGGAACCGGCAGTTCCTGGATCTCGCCGAGGCGGTGCTGCTGGGCCGCGAGGGCCGGGCCGCCGAGGCCACCGAGGCGGTCGCCCGGGTCCGGCGGGATCCCGGGCGCTTCCCCACCGGGCACCACCTGGGGCTGCGCCTGGTCGCCGAGGCCGCGCTCGCCGACGGCTGGGGCGACCCGGTGGCCTGGCTGCGGGCCGCCGAGGAGTACTTCCACGCGCTCGACGTCCCGCCGGTGGCGGGCGCCTGCCGGGCGCTGCTGCGGCAGGCGGGGGCGAACGTCGCCCAGCGCCGCCGCGGCCGCGAGCTGATCCCGGCCGGGCTGCGCGCCCAGGGCGTCACGCCGCGCGAGTACGAGGTGCTGGCACTGCTCGTCGACCGCCCGGGCAACCAGGACCTGGCCCGGTTGCTGTCGATCTCGCCGCGCACGGTCGAGAAGCACCTGGCCAGCCTGATCCAGAAGACCGGCCGCCCCGACCGGGCCGCACTCTGCCGGCTGGCCGCGGACCTGGCCCTCCCCGGCTGACATCGGTGACTCGCCCGACGGCGCGGCAAGACCGGCGCTGACCTGGCCCTCCCCGGCTGAAGGCGGTCACCGCGGGACCGTCACCGGGACACCTCGTCGAGCAGGAAGTCCGCCGAGCAGCCGTGTTGGGCGCGGTGCAGGACCCGCAGCACGCCCGCCGAGCCGGTCAGGTAGTCGCACGCGCAGCGCAGCAGCCCCTCGCCGGGCACACCGAGGGGCGCGGGCCCGTCGCCGCGCGGGAGGCCCGCCCACTCGACGGGCTCGACGAGGAAGGCGCTGCGGGCGTGGTCGAGCCGGCGCAGGGCGGCTCGGCGGTAGACCGGGTCGCCGGTGATCTCGGCGGCGTCGAGCAGGGCGTCGGCGATGCCGGCCGCCCCGAAGCCGTAGCCGGGCAGGACGGACCGGCCGGCGTCCAGGGCGCGCAGGACGGCCCGCGCGTCGTCGAGGTCGCCGTAGCGCAGCAGGACCTTGGCGATGCCGGCGCTGCCCACCTCGACGTACGGCTCCAGGGTGCCGTCGTGCTCGAACATGGGGATGCCGTCGACGAGCCTCGCCTGCGCCAGCTCCCACGCGAGGGCGGCGCGGCCGAGCTCCAGGTGGACCTCGTCGCCCGTCACCTGGTACGTCCTGAGCAGGAACACCGCCACGCCGGCCTGACCGAAGCCGAGGCCGGCGAGCGGACCGTCCGGCGAGAACTCGTTGATCCAGTAGGCGAGTCGGCCGTCACGCCGCGCGGTCCCGTGCAGCGCCCGGGCGCAGTCGAGGGCCGCGGCGAGGTCGCGTTCGTCGTGACCGCGCACGTAGAAGCGCAGGTTCGTCAGGCCGACGCCGGCCAGGCCGTAGTAGAAGGTGTGGTCGCCCGTCTCGGCGGCCCGGCGGTTGGCCAGGGCGAGCAACGTCCGCGCCTGGCCGCGGAATCCGAGCTCGTCGGAGGCCCAGGCGAGGCCGGCCAGGCCGTTCATGAGGCCGCCCGGGTACGTCGACGGGTCGACCGCGTCGAGCCGCTCGCGCAGCCACTCCCGCCAGCCGGGCCGCAGCGGGACGCCCGAGGCGTCCAGCGCCCACAGGACGCCGCTCGCGCCGAAGCCGAGGCTCAGCGGGTTGGTGATGTGGGCGAACGGGTCCGTGGGGAACAGCGTGCTGCGCGCGGGGTCGGCGACGGCCGCGACGAAGGCCGCGACCCCGGCCGCCGTCTCCCCGAACTCAGCGGGCTCGGGGAGCTGTTCGTGGGTCCCGCCCGCCCGGCCGAGGTGGCCGATCACCGGCCGACCGCGTCGATCCGGGTGGAGGAAGGGCGGTCGACCCGGTGTTCGTGGCGCATGTCTCCCTCTTCGGTTCGTGCGAGCGGTCACCCTCAGGCGCCCTCGACGGCTGGGCAGGACGGTTGGGCGGGACGGCCGGACAGGACGGCACGACCCGTGCGGGGACGCTGCCCGCTGCCCCCGCACGGATCCGCCGGAGCGACAGCGTGTGGTGGGGACGCTGCCACGCACCGGCTGCTCTCCGGCCCATGCAGAGCCAACACCGTCCGCCGCCCGCCCGCATGAGGGATCGGACCCCAGAATTCCGCCCGTCCCCACCCACGAATCCCTCACCCGACGGCCCCGCCTCGCGGCTCAACCGCGCGCAGCAGCTCCACCGACCACCGAGAGCACCGCCAACTCCTCCTCCGTCAGCACGAGTTCGGCTGCGGCGGCCGAATCGCGGATCGTCTCCGGCCGGCTCGCGCCCGGGATCGGCAGCATCACCGGCGACGCGGCCAGCAGCCAGGCGAGCGCCACGCGCTGCGGGCTCACCCCGCGCCCGGCCGCGACCTCGGCGAACGCGCCGCCCCCGACCGCGCCGCCCCCGACCGCGTCCGCCCGCCCGATGCCGCCGAGCGGGCTCCAGGGCAGGAAGGCGAGGCCGAGCTCGGTGCACAGGTCCAGCACCGGCCGGTGCTGCAGGAACGTCGGCGAGTAGCGGTTCTGGACGGACACCAGGGCGTCGCCGAGGATCCCGCGCGCCTGCCGCACCTGCTCCACCGAGACGTTGGAGATGCCGGCCGCCCGGATCTTGCCCTCGTCGTACAGCTCCCGGACCGCGCCGAGCGAGTCCTCGTACGGGACGCGGGGGTCCGGGTGGTGCTGCTGGTACAGCCCGATCGCCTCGACGCCGAGCCGGCGCAGCGAGCCCTCACAGGCCCGCTTGAGGTGGGCCGGGTCGCCGTCGACGGTCCAGGAGCCGTCGCCGGGGCGGCCGCGGCCGCCCTTGGTGGCGACCAGCACGCGGTCGGCGCCGGGGCCGTACGCGGCCAGGGCGCGGGCGACGAGGCGCTCGTTGTGGCCGTACTCGTCGGCGTGCCAGTGGTAGGAGTCGGCGGTGTCGATCAGCGTGAGGCCGGCGTCGAGCGCGGCGTGGACGGTCGCGACCGCGCGCTCCTCGTCGGGGCGGCCCTCGACGGAGAGCGGCATGGCACCGAGGCCGATGGCGCTGACGTCCAGGGTGCCGAGGCGGCGGGTGGCGGTCATGCGGCGGCTCCTCGTCGAAGCGTGTCGGCGACGAGCCCGGGCAGCCAGTCGCGGGTGTGGGAGAAGGTGTGACCGAGCTGCTCGGCGCGGGAGTTGTCCATGCCGTAGTAGCGGTCGAAGGAGAACGGCGAGGCTTCGGCGCCGGGCTCGGGTGCGGCCGTCCGGTACGGACTCCCCTGCGCCAGCAGGTCGCAGAGATCCGTGGCCGTCAACTCGCCGTGCGAGCAGGCGTTGAGGGCCCCGGTGAAACGCGCCCCGGCCGCCCAGTGCAGGACGTCGGCCATCTCGGCCTCGTGCGTGTAGGAGGACGGCAGGTTCGCCGGATGGACGGCCACCGGAAGCCCGGCCGCGATCCGTTCGCGGTAGTGCGCGAGGCGCCCGGTGAAGTCGGCGGCCCCCAGCACGTGCCCGGCCCGGACGGCGACGAACGAGAACGCGCCGCTGCGGGCCAGCACCGCCTCCGCCTGCCGCTTGCCCTCGCCGTACTGCCCTGCCCTGAACCCCTCCTCGCCCCAGGGCAGTTCGAGCCGAACCGGCCAGTGCGCCGCATCCACGACGTCTTCCCCGAGCGGCTCGCCGACCGGCCGGTCCTCCCCGGTGTCGTACACCTCGATGGTGGACGTCATGACGTACCGCCCGACCCGCCCCGCGAACGCCCGCACGGCGCCCTCGGCGTGCAGCGGCGTGTAGCAGACCTGGTCGACCACGACGTCGAACTCCCTGCCCGCGAGCACCGCGCCCAGCGCCGCCGTGTCCTCCCGGTCCGCGATCAGGTGCTCCACCCCCGGCGGCGGCGCCGTCGACCCGCGGTTCAGCACGCTCACCCGGGCTCCCGAGTCCCGCAGCCGGGTGACCAGCCGCCGCCCGAAGTAGCGATTCCCCCCAATGACCAGCACGTTTTCCATGCCCACAAGTGTTACGGTGCGGCGTCATCTGATGAAGGGGAGATCATGGGAGTTCAGGCGCCGCGACCGAAAGACCGACGGCAGACGGGCCCGGCCACCGACGATTCCTCAGGACGGCCCGCCCCGCGCCCCGAGAGCGCCCTGGACGCCGTCGACCTGCACCTCCTGGAGCTCCTCCAGACCGAGGGCCGGATCACGCTCAGCGAACTCGGCCGGCGCGTCAACCTCAGCCCCGCCGCCGTCGGCGAACGCGTCCGCCGCCTGGAAGCGGACGGCACCGTCACCGGCTACGCCGCCCGGGTCTCCCCGGCCCGCCTCGGCTACGGCATCCAGGCGTTCGTCCGGGTCTCCCCGCACGCGCGCGTGACCGTCACGTACCTCCGCAGCCAGGAACTCGTCCACCGCCCCGAGGTCCTGGAGGTCCACCACGTCATCGGCGAGGACTGCTGGGTCTTCAAGATCGCCGCCCGCGACACGACCCACCTGGAGGAGCTCATCGAACTCATCTCCACCCTCGGCCGCACCACGACGTCCGTGATCCTCTCCTCCCCCGTCACCCAGCAGGTCCTCCTCCCGCCGCCGGCTCCGTAGCCCCGGGACTCGACCGCGGGCACCGCCCCACGTCGTCCGAGCGGCCCAACCCGATGAGCGCCGGACCACCCTCCGTCGGACCCTTGCCTGAGACGGCCCCGGCCACCCAGCCGGGGCCGAGCCCACGGATCGGAGGGCGAACGATGCCCAACATCCCTCCCCAGGACCACGCCGTCCCGCACGTCTCCACCATCCCCGCGAACGCCAACGAGCACGTCGAGCTCTTCGTCCGCGAGTACGACGGGACCAGGCCGCACCACGACCCCGAACCCGTCCTGATGCTGCACGGCCGCAGCGTCCCGGCACTCGCCGGCCTCGACCTCCAGCACGACGGGTACAGCTGGGCCCAGAACCTGGCCCAGGCGGGCTACGACGTGTTCGTGATGGACCTCCAAGGCTCCGGCCGCTCACCGCGCCCGGAGATGGACAACCCCTGCAACGCCAACCCCGGCCAGCAGAAGGCCGACCTGGTCCCCAATCCCCTGGCCGCCCCGTGCCCTCCGGCGTACCCGAAGCAGCTGGGCAACTCGCAGAGCGAGTGGGACGAGCTGGACACGGTCGTCGAATTCATCAGACAGCTGCGGCACGTGCCCCAGGTCGCGTTCGTCGGCTGGTCCGCCGCCGCCTTCGTGATGGGACCGTACGCCATTCAACATCCCGGCAAGGTGAGCAGCCTGATGTTCCTGGCGCCGATCTACCCGCCCGGCGGCAACGCCAGCAAGCCGGGCACCCGCTTCGGCGCGCCGCACCCACTGCCCCTGACCTCCCCGGCCGCTCAGTTCGGCTTCCCGATGAACCTCCTCACGAAGGCCGACCTGGCCCACGTGTGGGACCCCGAGCTGAAGTGCCCGGACCAGCGCGAGAGCGGCATGCTCGACGTGGTGTGGGCGGCCATCCTGGACAACGACGCCCTCGGCAAGACCTGGGGCCCGCTGAACTCCGGTGTGCCGGACGGCATCTGCCGGTTCCGCAACTCCTTCTGGTGGGGCTGGAACGACATGACGGTGCCGCTCGACAACACCCTCGGCACGGTGGTGCCCGTCCTCCTCGTCTACGGAGAGGACGACACCCAGGCGATCCACCCCTCGACCGACCCCCGGACCGACTTCTCGGTCCCCGCCCTCTACACCGCCATTCCCGGCACCGACAAGTTGATGATCAGAGTGGCCTGCGCCGGCCACCAGATGGTCTGGGAGAACCGCGCCAAGGACCTGCACCACATGGCCCGCGAATGGCTCAAGCACACCGCCGTCGACGGCCTCAAGAGCGGCAGCTACGCCCTGGACACCGACGGCACCTACATCCCCGTCCCCTGACCCCGAGCACCCCCGAGCCTCCTGCCGACCACGGCAGGGGGCTCGGGGCCCCCGGGGTGCGCCGGACGAAGCCCGAAGGGCTCGCGAACGGCCACGTCAACGGCTCTTCGGCGAACGGGAGTTCCCCGTCGCCCACGCTCGAACCGGACGACCAGCGGTTCGCTCCTCGTCGTCTACGGCTTCAACTGGAAGCTGCCGCCGTCGGTCCTGGCCGTTCCCCGGCTCGGCGTCATCAACGTCCACTGCTCGTTGCTGCCCGCCTACCGGGGGCCCGCGCCCGTGCTGTGGGCGATCCGCAACGGGGACCCCCACCTCGGTGTGACGGTTCACCGCATGGACGAGGACTTCGACACCGGTCCGGTGCTCGCCCAGCAGGACGGAATTCCGATTCCCGACGACGTCACCCCGGACATCCTCTGGCCACGGCTCCGACCGGTCATTCAGCGGCTGCTCGCCGAATCGATCGACCGCATTTCGGCCGGAGTTCCCGGATTCCCCCAGGACGAGGCCCGCGCGGGCCGCGCGGGCCTGATGGAAGCGGAGTTCTCCGTCGTCGATCGCACCCGCACCGCACGCGAGATCCACAACCAGGTCCGCACATTCCGTTTCATGGGGTCGGGACTCGGTCCGACGCTCGACATCGACGGGCGCGCCCTCCGGGTGCTCCGGACCGCGCTGACCCCGGCCGACGGCATCCGCCTCGACTGCGCCGACGGCCCGCTCTGGATCACGGAGTCGGCCCCCGGCTGACCCCTTCCCGGCTGATCCGCTCCCGTCGCCCGGCCGCCCGCGGATCGTCGAAGTCCGCAAGGAGGGCCAGCGCCTCGGACCGATGGCGGCGGGCCTCGTCCTCGCGGCCCGCCCCGTCGAGAATCGGGGTGACACAATGTGGCGCAGCTCACTCGCGGCGGTCAAGGGAGTTTGTCGGAAGAGACGGCCTGCGACTCCTGTTCTCATGCGCTTGACGGAATTTGGAAATCCACAAAGTCGCGCCGTACCCGGTCCGCCGCCGAGTGAACGTTTCACCTGCGATGCCCGCTGCCCCCGGCGGACCGCGTCGGCCCGGCTGCCGGGCACGGGACGGCGCGGGGTGACGGTGAGTCCGACGGACTGGATGGCCGTTCACCGGCCGGTGCCCGAGCCGTGGTTGTCGGTGGCTCACCCACCCGGGCCCGTACGACGGGCGGTCCCTCGGGGCGGGTGCCAGAGTCGTCGGTAGCGCGCTCACCACTTCAGGGCCGACGCCCCGGCCCCCAACGTCCGGCCGTCGTCCTCGGGCGGTTCCGTCCACGGCCGTGACCTGTCGCAGAACGGCGGATCCCCCGTGAAACCCTTGAAGTTGGCCGCTGCCGCCGTAGCCGGAGCCGCCTTGTGCGCGCTCGTCCCCCCGGCTGCCCAGGCGGCGCACCGGAGTGCCGTGGTCCAACCCTGGCCGTGGCCCTGGCCCTCACCGGGGGCGGGTTCGTGGCCGTTCCCCGGCGACTGGCCGACCCTCCCCTCGATGCCGACCCTCCCCTCGATGCCGGCCCTGCCCGCAGTGCCGTCGCCCCCCACGGCGCCGACGCCCGGCGGCCCCTTACCGTGGCCGCCGACCACCTCGTCGCGGCCCGCGCCGGTCGGGCCCGCGGGGCCGTGGGAGCCGAAGTTCGCCGACGAGTTCGACGGTACGGCGCTGGACCGGGCGAAGTGGTCGTACCAGTCCGAGGCGGAGGCCGACTGGTCGGCGGCCCCGCTCGGGACGGGGAACCCGGGCAACCAGCAGCTCGAGTTCGACCAGCCGGCGAACTGCGGCGTCTCCGGCGGCCTGCTGGACATCACGGCGAAGCCGGACACCATCACCAGCGCCGGCGGCAGGCACTACGCCTGGTCCAGCTGCATGATCAACACCTCGCCGTCCTACGCCTTCCGCTACGGCTACACCGAGATCCGGGCGAAGCTCCCCGCGCCCAAGGGCTTCTGGTCGGCCCTGTGGACGTGGGCGGCGCCCGGCACCGACATCCCGGCCCACGGCGAGACCGACGCCTTCGAGTTCTACTCGGACGACCACTCGCGGCTCCACCTCACCCAGCACAACCCGGCCGGAGGCCGACAGGACACCCCGCCCGCGTTCTCCTGGCCCGGGCTCACCCGCCCCGGCCCGAACGTCGCCGGCACCGTGCACCGGCCCTCGTTCGACCCCGCCGCCGACTTCCACACCTACGGCGTCGACATCGAACCGTCGGGAACGGACTGGTGGATCGACGGCCGGATGGTCTACCACAGCAGCCGGACGTCGAGCGGCCCGGTGAACGTCCTCCTCGACAACTTCGTCTACTCCAAGATCCCGCCGGCCCCCGGCAGCCAGGGCCACCTGCTGGTCGACTACGTGCGGGCCTGGCAGCGCCCCGCGAACTTCCCCGGGCACTGACGGGCTCCGCGGACTCCGCGTGCCCGGGCGCAGAGGAGTGGACGCCCGGGCGCACTGGCCCCACCGGGTATCCGGGCGCCGCCATCCGGGTGGAGCCGCGTCGGACGGCGGGTGGCGGCGTGCACCCGGGCACCGGTGCGCGGTAGGTACGTCGGTGCACTCGCACCACACCTCCGGAGGAACCCATCACCATGCGCAAGCTCCGCACGCTGGCCGCCGTCGCCACCGCGATGATCGGCCTCGCGACCCCCGGCGCCGCCGCCACGGCCGCCACCGCGCCGGCCGTCCCGTCCGACGCGGTGAGCGTCACCGGCGGCACGCTCGCCGACGACGGCACCGTCACCCTGACCGGCGGCTACCGCTGCACCGAGCGCCCGGGCAAGGTCGTCCTGATCGGCAGCAACGTCATCCAGGACGGTCACCCCGAGTCGATCGGCGGGTTCAAGGCGCAGTGCGACGGCACCGATCGCACGTGGACCAACACCGGCCGCCCGATGACCGACGGCCGCCGCCCCAGCCCCCTCCTGCGCACCGGCCCGGCCACCGTCAAGGCCACCATGCTCACGATGGGTCCGAACGGCATGCCGCTCCCCCAGCCCATCGCCACCGCCGAGAGCCCGGTCGAGCTGCTGGCGGGGTAGCGGGCCCGCAGCCGGCCGTCGGGCCCGCCGCACGGAAGGCCCGCCGCGACCACCGAGGGCCGACACGGGCACCACATGGCCCGTTGTCAGGCGGCGGGCCATCCGGTCAGTAGGTGAGCCGGGCGAGGAGGAGATCCGTCAGCTCGGCCACCACCTCGTCGAACCCGGCGGTGACGTAGCCCGCCGCCCAATCGTGCAGGAGAGCGTTGACCGCGCCGATGAATGCGGCGGTCGTCAACGTCCAATCCCTGCGCGACACTTCACCGCGATCGGCGGCCTGGTCCGCCTCGGCGGCGAGCAGCGCCGCCCAGTGCGCGCGGCGGTCGGCGCGGAGCCGTTCCAGCGTCGGGTTGACGCCGACGATCTGGACGTAGGCGATCTGTGCCCAGCGGGCGTCGCCCGCCGTCACCCGCGCGTAGGCACCGAGGCCGGCCCGGACCCGGTCGGCCAGTGGTGCCGTCACCGGGTCGAGTGCGCCCAACGCCTCCAGCACCGCCGCCTCCGCCCGCTCGTTCACCGAGGTGTAGAGGCGGGTGAGGACCTCCTCCAACGTCCGGAAGTGTTCGTAGAACTGTCGCGTCGACAGCCCTGCCGCTCCGCACAGAACCGCCACGGTGGTCCCCCGGTACCCGGGCTCGCCGCCCATCAACTCCAGTGCGGCGTCGAGCAGTCGACGCTCCCGCTCCTCGCGGCGCTCGTCGACGCTCCGACCTCGGTAGCGGCTCTCGGCTCTCATGGCACCAAGTATCCCGGCCGCACTGATCTTTGAAAACGGTCATTGCCAGATCCCTTGTCGTGCAACCGACTTGCTCCTACTCTCCGGTAGGGACTCATGTGAAGCGCACCGTTTTCACATCGGGTCTCTCCCCACTTCCACCCGAGGGAGTTCCCCCATGCGCAACCGACTCAGGAGCACCGTCGCCGCGCTCGTCTGCGCGCTGACCGTCGCCGTCGCGGCCCCCACCGCCTCGGCCGCCGCCGCCTCCAACCCCGCCCCCGGCTCCGCTCCCAACGCCGGCTGGAACGACTGGTCCTGCCGCCCCGGCGCCGCCCACCCCGAACCCGTCGTGCTCGTCCACGGCATGGGCGGCAACGGAGTCGACAACTTCCTCACCCTCGCCCCCGCCCTCGTCGGACACGGCTACTGCGCCTACTCCGAGACGTACGGGCAGACCGTTCTCGGCCCGCTCGCGGGCGGCCTGGCCCCGATGGCCGGCAGCGCGGCGGAGCTGGGCGCCTTCGTCGACAAGGTCCGCGCCGCCACCGGTGCCGCCAAGGTCGACATCGTCGGCCACTCCGAGGGCACCACCGTCCCCGCCTACTACATGAAGGTCCTCGGCGGTGCCGCCAAGGTCGACCGGTTCGTGGGCTTCGGGTCCAACTTCCGGGGCACCACCCTCGACGGCCTGGGCGCGCTCGCCTCCGCGGTCCACCTGCAGGCGATACTCGACGGCGTCGGCTGCGGCGCCTGCTCGGACTTCCTGCCCGGCTCCGCCTTCCTCGCGAGGCTCGACGACGGTCCCGTGGCCGTGCCCGGCCCCGTCTACACCAGCATCGTGTCCCGGTACGACCAGGTCGTCACCCCGTACACGAGCGGCCTCCTCGACGGGCCGAACACCACGAACATCGTCCTCCAGGACGTCTGCGGGCTGGACTTCACCGGACACGTCGGCCAGGCCGTCGACCCCAACGTGACCCAACTGGTCCTGAACAGGCTCGATCCCGCCCACGCCGCACCCTTCGTCTGCCTCCCGTTCTTCGACTTCGGCGTCTGAGCGGCGCCGGGACCCGTACGGCGCCGAGCCGTGAACGGTCCCCGCGCCCTCTCCGGAGCCGGGGTCGTCGCGGCCGGCACCGTGCACTGCACCTGACTCCTGCGGCGGGTCCCGTGGCCACGGGACCCGCCCCGGTCACACCGCCAGGCGGCGGACGGCGAGTTCGGCGTACAGCGCGGCGCCGTCGGCGAGCACCGCGTCGTCGAACTCCGCGTACGGGGAGTGGTTGGGCGCGCGGTCCTCGGGGTCGCTGCCCTTCGGGGCGGCGCCGAGCATCACGAACGAGCCGGGGACGGCGTTCAGGACCCGGGAGAAGTCCTCCGAAGCGGTCAGCGGGTTCACCATCGGCCGGAAGCGCTCCTCACCGAACACCTCCCGGACGGTGTCCGCCAGGAAGTCCGTCTCGGCCACGTCGGTCTCCGTCACGGGGTACTCGGGACGGAACTCGACCTCCGCCCGCAGGCCGTGGGCGGCGGCGACGGACCTGATCAACTCCACCGCCGTCCGTGCGACCCGGGACTGCGCCTCGGCGGAGAACGTCCGCACCGTCGCCTCGAAGTGGGCGGTCTCGGGGATCACGTTGCGCCGGGCACCGGCCCGGAACAGCCCGACCGTGACCACGACCGGGTCGAAGACGTCGAAGCGGCGGGTCACCATGGTCTGCAGGGCGGTGACCATTTCGCAGGCCGCCGGGACGGGGTCCTTCGCGCGGTGCGGCGCCGCGCCGTGCCCGCCCGCGCCGTGGACGGTGACGTGCAGCGCGGCCGAGGCTGCCATCATCGGACCGCGCCGGGCGGTGAACTCCCCGTGCGGCATCGTCGCCACCACGTGCACCCCGTACGCGGCGGACGGGCGGCGGCCGGCCGCGTCCAGCACGCCCTCGGCGAGCATGGCGCCGGCGCCGTCCCAACCCTCCTCCCCCGGTTGGAACATGAAGAGCACGTCGCCCTGGAGCCGTTCACGCCGGGCGGCCAGCAGGTGAGCGGCGCCGGCCAGCATCGCCGTGTGGAGGTCGTGCCCGCAGGCGTGCATGGCACCGTTCCCGGCCGCGAACGGCACCGGGGCCTTCTCCTCGACCGGCAGGGCGTCCATGTCGCCGCGCAGCAGGACCGTCGGCCCCGGCCGGCCGCCGCGCACCACGGCGGTCACCGAGCTCAGCGCGGAGCCCAGGCCGATCTCCAGCGGCAGCCCGTCGAGCGCCGCCAGCACCCGCTCCTGGGTGCGCGGCAGGTCGAGGCCCACCTCGGGGTGGCGGTGCAGGTCCTGGCGGAGCCGGACCAGGTCCGGGGCCAGCGCGAGCGCGTCGTCGTGCAGGGACACGGGTACCTCCGATCGAAGCCGGGGCCGGGGTGCGGCGGGGAGCATACCCACCGCACCACCGGCCTACGAGCGGCCGCCGGAGGAACCTCGGATTCCCGATTTCCCCGCCTCGCGCCGATGAGGCTCGCCTCGCGCCGATGAAACTCGCCTCGCGCCGATGAAACTCGCCTCGCGCCGATGAAGCCGCCTACGAGAACGTCGCCGACGCGTGGCCGGCCCGGGAGACGGGCCCGGTCGACGCGGGGGACGTCGCGGCGGCGGTCGCCGTGCTCCCAGCTGTCCAGGATGGCCGAAGCGCTCGGCGACGCCCGCGAGCTCGTGGTGTCGCAACTCCCCGCTGACGTTCACCTGCCGCACCTCCGAGCAGGCACGGGGCGACGTGGTCGAGGGCCGTCACCGAGTTGAAGGCCTGGGCCCGGCGGTCAGCGAGGAGGGCATCCCGCTGCGATGGAGCTTCGAGGCCGAGGACGACGCCTTCATGGCCTGGCTGACCGGAACCCTGACAGGCCGAACGTCCACCATGGCCACCGGCCCCGCCGACGAACGGCGTTGACGACGCTGAGCGGGTCGATGGAAACCTCGCGCCGGGCCCGCCGCGACACCTCGCCGCACCGGACGGGCTAGCCGGGGTCGCGAAGCCCGGCGGGGCTGCGAAAACTGGCCGCGTGTCCTCCACCACGATCGCGTTGCCGATCTCCTCCCACGAGTTGGACCTCCTCCGTGCGCTGCGGGCCCGGGCCCGCGCTGCGGGCGGTGGGCTGTCGGCCGAGGCCGTGGTCCTGGCGCAGGGGCGGCTGCAGGAACCGTGCGGGTGGCCGGCGGGGTTGCCGCGGCGCAGTGACGGGGGCGACTGCTTCCGCAACGCGTGGCGGATCGCGCTGAAGCCTGCCGGGCTGGTGTACGTGGAGGGGTTCGTCCTGGGGGACGGCGGGGTGGTGACGCGGCGCGCCTGGTGTGCGGACGAGGAGGGGCGGGCGCTGGATCCGACGTGGCGGGACGGGCGGGCGCTGGCGTACGCGGGGGTCGGGATGGCCGCGGAGTGGGTCGCGGCGTTCCAGCAGCGCACGTGTACGCGGACGCGGTTCCCGGGTGTGCTGGATACCGCCGTCCAGCACACCCGGGACGCCGACCGGGTGTTCACGTACGGGGTCCCCGCCCCGGCCCTCGTCGCGCTCGGCCGGGATCTCCCGCCCCGCTCCAGCCCCGGATGAACCACGGGGTGCGGAGCCGCCGAGCGGTACGCTGCGCCGCATGTTCGAGTACCACGGCTGGATCAACGTCCTGGAGAGCGCCGACGCCGACGACGGCTCCCACGACGACGCGCGCCTGCGCCTGATCGTCGAGCGCATCGACGAGCGCATCCGGGAGCTCGACAGCCCCTACCTGGTGGACCTCCGCTGGATGAACGCCGGCGCCTTCGTCCACCTCGGCGGCTGTCCGAACCACCGCGACGACTCGATCGTGGCGTTCTTCCGCGAGGTCGGCCAACTGGCGCCGGGCTCCTACGGCTTGCTGCACGTCCGCGACGACGAGGAGCCGGACCGGGAGAACGAGGTCACCGTCATCCGCATGGTCCGCGGCCGGCTGAGCACGCACACGGAACCGCTGCTGTCACCGTGCATCCCCGTCCTGGAGGACCCGTACCCGGGTTAGGGGCGCCGCCTTCGGCCACGCACATGTCCGGCCCCGGGGCGGCTACGGGGGAGGCCGCTCCGGGACCGGAGTCATGGGGTGGTGGGGCTGGGGGTCAGACGCCCACCGACTGCTGCTGCGCAGGGAGTTCGGTGTCGGAGGCCTCCGCAGCAGCGTCGGCCGCCGGGGACTGCTTCTTGAGGGCCAGGGCCAGCAGGCCGCCCAGGATCAGCAGGACGCCGCCGGCGATGCCCGCCGTGCGCAGGCCCTCGACCACGTCCTCCTTGGCGGCGGTGGCGTAGGTGCCGGTGAAGGTGGAGTTGGCGACCGCGACCAGGGCCGCGAGGCCGACCGCGCCGCCGACCTGCTGGGCGGTGGAGGCCATGGCACCGGCGACGCCCTGCTCCTCCGGGGCGACGCCGGAGCCGGCGGAGGCGAAGACGGAGACGAAGACCAGGCCGCCGCCGAGGCCCCACAGGACGGAGCCGGGGAGCAGGGCGAGGAAGGAGCCGCCGGTGGTCATGACGGCGGCGGTCAGGGCGATGCCGGCGCCGTTGACGGCCATGCCGGTGGCGAGGGTGGCCCGCATGCCGAAGCGCTGCATGAACTTCGGGGCGAGCTGGCCGGCGCCGACCATCGAGACCAGGGTGAGCGGCAGGAAGGCGAGGCCGGCCTGGAGCGGGGTGTAGCCGAGGACGGGCTGGATGTAGGTGGTGAAGACGTAGTAGCCGCCGGACAGGCCGGTCTGGAAGACGAAGACGACGGCCATGGCCACGACGAGCGGACGGTTGCTCAGCAGGCGCAGCGGCATGAGCGGGTCGCGGGTGCGGGCCTCGGTGACGAAGAAGGCGACGAGCAGCGCGGCGCCGAGGAGCAGCGCGGTGAGCGGGGTGGGGCTGAGCCAGCCGTCCTCGGGGCCGGTGACGAGGCCGAAGACGACGGCGGAGATGCCGGCGGTGGCGAGCAGGGCGCCGGGCAGGTCGAAGCCGCCGCGGTTGCGGACGGCCGGGTCCGGGCGCAGGACCTTCGGAGCCGGGATGAGGACGGCCAGCGCGAACGGCACGTTGATGAAGAACACCCAGCGCCAGGAGGCGAGGTCGGTGAGGACGCCGCCGAGGAGGGCGCCGGCGGCGAGGCCGAGCGAGCCGGCCATGCCCCAGACGCCGAAGGCCTTGATGCGGGCCTGTCCGTCGAAGGAGGTGGCGATGAGGGCGAGGACGGCGGGGAAGAGGAGGGCGCCGCCGACGCCCTGCACGACGCGGGCGCCGATGAGGACGCCCTGTCCGGTCGCGATGCCGCCGACCAGGGAGGAGACGGCGTACAGGCTCAGGCCCGCGAGGAAGAGGCGGCGGGCGCCGATGCGGTCCACGGCGCGGCCGCCGAACAGCAGCAGGCCGCCGAAGGAGACGGCGTAGGCGGAGACGACCCACTGCAGGGACTGGGCGGAGAAGCCCAGCGCCCGACCGATGTCGGGCAGCGCCACATACACGATGTTGTAGTCGACGGTGACGATGAACTGCGCGAAGGCGAGCAGGAAAAGGGTGATTCCCGCTCTGCGGGCAGGGGCCGTGGCAGACATGGTTACTCCCGTTGGGGACGACGTGGGAACGGCGTGGGACGAGACGAGGACGAGGTGAGAACGAAGTCGGCACAGGGCTCGCACGGAAAGCACACGTGCGGAATAAAGCCCGCACCGAACGGTGCTCAGCTTCTTAACGGTGTTTACTCTAGCAGGAGTACGCTCCAAACAAAACGCCGTATAGTTCTGCCACCGACCCGGAGGACAGCAGCATGGACACGAAACCCACCCGCCGCGCGCGGCTCCGCCAGCAGACGATCGCCGAGATCAAGGAGGCTGCCCTGAAGGCCTTGGCCGAGGCGGGCCCGGCGGGCATCACCCTGCGCGGGATCGCCCGCGAGCTGGGCATGACGGCCGCAGCCCTCTACGGCTACTTCGACACCCGCGACCAGCTGATCTCGACCCTCGCGGCGGACGCCTACAACGAGCTGGCCGACTCGCACGAAGCCGCCCTGGCCGCCCTGCCGCACGGGGAGACGGCCCGTCGGGTGCGTGCCGTGTGCGACACCTTCCGCACCTGGTCGGTCAAGAATCCGGCGGCGTTCCGGCTGATCTACGGGGACGGCCTCCCCGGGTTCACCCCGCCCGAGGAGGTCGCCGCGGCGGCCCGGCGGTGCTGCATGACGGTGCTGGACGTGGTCGACGGAGCGTGGGAGCACGCGCCGGCGGCACTGCGCGAGGGCGAGGCGAGGTGGTCGGACTTCCACGAGTCGCTGTCCGGCCCGGCCCGCGAGCAGTTCCCCCACCTGTCCCCGCAGGCACTCGGGGTGAGCCTGCGGATCTGGGGGCGGATGTACGGACCGGTGGCACTGGAGGTGTTCGGCCACCTCGGGCAGCAGATCAACGATCCGGCGGAGGTCTATCGGCGCGAGGTGGACGCCATCGTTGAAATGCTCGGCATCAGCGAGTAGCCACCTGGGAATATTCCCTATTTCCTCGACGAGGCCTCATAATCTTTAGGAAACAATCCTAACGGTTTACCCTTCACATAAAGCGAGGGCCGGTCGTACGGCGAGCGGGTGCGGGCCCGCGCGACGACCGGCCCCGCAGCAGCGCCTCGAACGGCGCCCCGTCACGACGGTGTCAGCACCTCGAACGACGCCCCGTCACCACAGCGTCAGCGCCGCGAGCGCGACCAGGCCCGCATCGCCGGCTTCTCGACCACCGCGTACAGCAGCCACGCCAGCGCCAGGCTCAGGCCGAGGTACAGCACGACGATCGCCGCGCCCTGCCAGACGGCGAACGACCGCTCGAAGCCCATGAGTTGCTTCACGGACGTGATCACCGTCCCGTGCACCATGTAGAACGCGAAGGACACCTCGCCCAGCCACAGCAGCGCCGGGTGGTGCAGCACCGAGCCGGCGCCGCCGAGGTCCCGCACCGCGATGGCGGCGATCAGCAGGGCCAGCGGCAGCGCCGTCACGGCGCTGTGCGAGTACAGCCACGGCACGTTCATCGAGCCGATCCAGGCCGCCAGCGCGAGCGCGGACGCCGCCGGCACGCCGATCCGGGGCAGCTTCCCCGCCGCGACGATCAGTGCCGTGACGATGCCGAGTGCGAACTCCAGGGTGCGCACCGGCGGGAACATGTAGACGGCCCAGAACTGCTCGGCGGAGACCGGGAACCCGTTGGGCGTCGTGCCACCCGGCAGCAGCCCGTACGCGGCGGCCGGCACCAGCGCGATCGCGGCGGTCAGCACCAGGGCCAGCGCCCACAGGCGGGCCGGGTCGACGCGGCGCAGCAGCGCGTGCAGGAACGGGAAGCAGAGGTAGAAGAACAGCTCGCAGGCCAGCGACCAGCTCGGCGGGTTCACCGACAGGTAGACGTCCAGGTACGGGAACCAGGCGTGCACCATCAGGAGGTTGGGCAGCCACTGCTGCCAGGTCGAGGTGGCGGCGGCGAACAGCACCATCGCGAGCGCCCAGGTGACGGCGTGGTTGGGGAAGAGCTTGACGACGCGGCGGCGCCAGAAGGTCCGCTTTCTCAGTCCCGGCCGGGCGGCGTGGGTCAGGACGAAGCCCGACAGGAGGAAGAAGAACGACACCCCGATCGAGCCGGTGGTCGACCAGATCCGGGCCCAGATCTCCCGGGCGCGCCCGTCGAACGGGGTCAGCGCGGGCGGGCCGGTGAGCGAGCTGTGGAAGAAGAACACGCCGAGGGCGGCGAAGAAGCGCAGCCCGGTGAGCGAGGGCAGCCGGGAGGGGAGGACAGGACTGCCGGTAGCGGCGGGTGCTGGCGCGAGTGCGAGGACGCGGGACACGTGCGGTCGGATCCTTCGGAGCGGGTGCGGGCCGGTCGGCCTGCAACGGAATGGAGACAACTTCCCTAGGAATAAAGGGAGTTGGACTGAAAGGGGCGCGAAAGGGGCCGGGCCATCCCCGATGGCCCGGCCCCTTCTCGGAGGACGCGCGTCAGGCGGTCGTGCCGCCGTCCACGGCCAGGGTGGCGCCGGTGACGAACGCCGCGCCGGGCGAGACCAGGTAGGCCACCGCCTCGGCGATGTCGGTGGGTGCGCCGTAGCGGCCGAGGGCGGTGCCGGCCCGCTGGAAGTCGGCGGAGGGGCCGTCGGCCGGGTTCATGTCGGTGTCGATCGGCCCGGGGCTGATCTGGTTGACGGTGATCCCGCGCGGGCCGAGGTCCCGGGCCAGGCCCCGGGTCAGGCCGAGGATCGCGGCCTTGCTGACCGCGTACGGGGTCATGCCGCCGCCCGGCACCCGCTCGCCCAGGCAGGAGCCGATGTTGACGATCCGGCCACCCTCGGGCAGGTGGCGGGCGGCGGCCTGGGCGGTGAGCAGCGCGCCGCGGACGTTGACGTCCAGGGTGCGGTCGATGACGTCGAGCGACACGTCGGTCAGCGCGGTGCCGCTGACGTCCATGGAGCCGGCGTTGTTGACGAGGATGTCGATCCGTCCGAAGTGCGCGACGGTGGCCTCGACGGCGGCGGCGGGCTCCGCCCGGTCGGCGGCGTCGGCGCGGACGGCCAGGGCCTTGCCGCCCGCGCGCTCGATCTCCGCGACGACGGCCTGCGCGGCCTCGGCGCCGCGGGTGTAGGTGAGAGCGACCCTGATGCCCGCGCCGGCGAGGCGGCGGGCGATCTCGGCGCCGATGCCGCGGCTGGCGCCGGTGACGAGGGCGACCCGGTCCTCGGCGGGCCGGATGACGGTGTCAGACATGGGACGGCCTTTCGGAAGGGGTGGAGGACGGTTCGGCGGCGGGCACGGCCGTGCGGCGCAGCAGTTCGGGCGCCAGCGTCAGCAGCCCGAGCACGGCCATGGCCGCGCCCGTCCACAACGGGGCGCGGAGCCCCCAGTGCGAGACGCCGATCCCGCCGACCCAGGAGCCGACGACGACTCCGAGCGTGATGAAGGAGGTGTGGACGGTGTTGACCAGCGGACGGTCGTTGGCGGTGCGCATGACGCGGGTGACCATCGCGGGGTTCATCGTCACGCCGACCAGCCCGATGCCCGTCATGGCGGCCAGGGCGACGGCCGCGTTGCCGGCGCCGAGCGCGAAGACCGTCAGGAACACGGTGTTCAGGGCCAGGCCCGTGCCGAGCACCGTCAGGGTGTACCGGTCGGCGAGGCGGCCGACGACGGCGTTGCCGATGACGGTGGCGGCGCCGTAGACGACCAGCAGCAGTGGGACGGTGCCCGCGGCGAAGCCGGTGACGTCGGTGAGGATCGGCACGAAGTACGAGAACGCGGCGAAGGTCGCGCCGATGATCAGCATGCTGGTGGCGAAGGCCGCCCACAGCCGGGCGTTGCGGAAGGCGCCCAGCTCGGCGCGGACGGAGCCGCCGGAGCCGTCGGAGCCGTCGGACTCCTCCTTGGGCAGCGCCGGGACCGCGCCCAGGGTGACGGCGAGGGCCAGCGCGGCCAGCGCGGCGACCGCCCAGAAGGCGAACCGCCAGCCGTAGTGCTCGCCCGCCAGCTGGGACAGCGGCAGGCCCAGCACGGTGCCGACCATCAGACCGCCGAGCACGATCGAGGTGGCCCGGCCGCGCACCTCGGGGCCGGTGACGCGCACGCAGATGGCGAGCGCGACGCCGAAGAAGGCGCCGGAGGCGGCCCCGGTGACGAGACGGGCCACGACCATCAGGGCGTAGCCGTCGGCGAGGGCGCCGAGCGCCTGCCCGGCGAGGAAGACGGCGTACAGGCAGATCAGGGCGGTCTTCTGGCGCAGCCGCAGCAGACCGGCGGTCAGCAGCGGGCCGCCGATGGCCATGGCCGCGGCGTAGACCGAGACCAGGAAGCCGATCTGGGGGATGCCGGCACCGAGGTCCTCGGACAGCTGCGGCATCAGGCCGGCCACCAGGAACTCGCTGGTCACCATGGTGAAGATGCCCAGGCCCAGGACGTAGATCGCGAAGGGCACGGCTCAGACCTCGACAGTCTCGACGGTGTGGGGCGAACCGACCGGCTCGGTGGCCAGGACCTCGGCGGCCTGGACCTCGGCGGCCTGGACCTCAGGGGCTTGGAACGACCCCAGGGACTCGGCGATCGCCTTGGCCCGCGGGTTGTCGGCCGGGTCGAAGACCGGGATCGGCTCGCCGGGCCGGGCGTCGACGCCGGCCTGGAGGAAGAACTCCTCGAAGCCGCTGGGCGTGAAGATCAGCAGCTGCTTGGCGGCGTGCAGGCCCTTGTTGCGGAAGCGGTGGACGGTGCCCTTGGGGACGAAGACGAAGTCGCCCGCGCGGACGTCGTAGGTCTGCCCGTCCGCGAAGAACTCCAACTCGCCCTCCAGGAGGTAGAAGGCCTCGTCCTCGTTGCGGTGGTCGTGGGCCGGCGGGCCGCCGCCGGGCGGCACGGAGGCCTCCAGCAGCGTGATCGTCCCGCCGGACTGCGCGGTGTCGACCTTGACGGTGTAGACGTCGCCGTTGAGCCAGACGGAGGGGCCCTGGCCGGCCGGGACGTGCAGGACCTTGCCGAGGGCCGGCGGGTGATCGCTGCGGAGCTGTTCGTTGAGTGACATGGCGTGCGTGGACCTCAGGAAGCGGGGACGGGAACGGACACGGGAACGGGACCCGGGACGGAAGGGGCGGGCGGAGGGGTGGGCGGCTGCGCCAGCAGGGCGCCGTCGGGCAGTTGCCCGGTGCGGGCGGGCGCGACCTCCCGCCCGTCGCACTCGGTGGTCAGCACCTCGAGCCAGCCGTCGGCGCAGCCGACGAACACCCGCCCCCGCTCGCCGTGCACGACGAGGCCGGGCACGGGCGCCCGGTCGGGCGCGCCGGCCGGCTCCGGGTCGGCGGACAGGATGCGCACCCGTCTGCCGGCCTCGTCGGCGGTCCAGGCGCCCGGCGATCGGTAGCCCGCCCGGACGTGGCGGTCGACGACGGCGAGCGGGGCGCGCAGGTCCAGTCGCAGGTCGTCGTCCGAGGGCCGGCCGAAGTACGAACGCAGCGCCGGGTCCTGGGCGATCGGGCGGTAGCTGCGCGCGGCCAGCTGCGGGATGAGCTCCAGCAGCATCAGTACGTTGGCCCGCTCCTGGGCGGTGCGCAGGTCCAGCGCGGTCTCCCGGCCGGTCAGCGGCACCTGGTGCTGCATGATCAGGTCGCCGCTGTCGAGGACGGGCGCCATCTCGATGGCGGAGACGGCCGACTCGGTGGCGCCCTCGCGGATCATCCAGTAGAAGGGCGCGAGGCCGGCGAAGGCGGGCAGCGGCGAGGGGTGGAAGTTGACGGCGGTGACCCTGGGCAGCGACAGCAGCCGCTCGCGCAGGATCTGCTGGAAGTTGGCGACGACGAAGTAGTCCGCCTCGTAGCCCTCCAACTCCTCGACGAACTCGGGCCGGTTGACCGACGCCGGCCGCAGGACCGGCACCCCGAGGGCCGCGCCCTGGGTGACCAGGTCGACCTGCTCGGGGTCGTCGGTGAAGTACGAGCAGCGCTTGCCGTGCGGGGAGGTGACCACGGCGACGAGGTCGACCTGCGGGTGGCCGTGCAGCATGCTCAGGAACGGCGAACCGAGCTTGGAGTTGACTTCCGAGAACAGGACGACGCGGATGCGGTCCATGGGTCGGGAAACCTCTCTGTGTCTGGCGTGAAACCCGTCCGGACGGGGACGTTCGAACGGAACGGACCGGCCTAGAAGAACGGGCTCGTCGACTTCCCGCCGAGCAGCACGTTGCCGGTGAGCTGGAGGATCGAATCCTGGGCGACGGCGTGCTGGTTCATCGTCCAGGCGTCGCGCAGCCAGCGGTCCAGCGGCGAGGGCTTGTAGACGGAGGAGCCGCCGACCAGGTCGAACAGGGTCTGCACGATGTCGCGGGCGGTGCGGAAGGCGTGCCGACGGGCGATGGCGGTGGCCACCCGGGCGTCGTCGGTCAGCTCGGCGCCGCCGGTCAGTGCGTCCCACTGGCGCTCCAGGCTCGCGTACACGCCGGAGCGGGCGGCGAGCAGTTCGCCCTCGAGGCGGGCGATGGTGCTCTGGACGCGGTGGTCCTGCGCCCACGGGGTGCCGGTCTCGCGGTCCGTGCGGTGGGCGGCCAGCTCCCGCACGTGGTCCAGCGCGGCGCGGGCCATGCCGAGCGGGATGCCGGACATCTTGCGCAGGATGGTGTCGGGGCTGGCGTGCAGCGGGCCGGTGCGGCGCGGGTCGGAGAAGCTGAACGAGCGCTCCTCGGGGACGAACAGGTCCTCGCAGGAGTAGTCCTGGCTGCCGGAGCCCGCCAGGCCGGTGGTGTGCCAGGTGTCGTGGAAGGTGTAGGCCTCCGGCTTGGAGATCAGCACCCGCCAGTGGGTGGGCTCGCCGCTGACAGGGTCCGGCTCGGGCCTGCCGTCCTCGTCGACGATCAGGCAGCCGGCGCCCAGCCAGTCGCAGTGGGCCGAACCGGAGCCGAACTTCCAGCGGCCGGTGAGGCGGTAGCCGCCCTCGACGCGCACGGCGCGACCCTGTGGGTAGATCCAGCCGGAGTTGGCGAGGTCGAGGGTGGGGTACATCTCGCGGGCCACGTCGTCGTCGAGGTAGCCGGAGTAGATGCCGGAGTCCATGCCGATCATGGCGCACCAGGCGGTGGAGGCGTCGCCGGTGGCGAGGATCTCGATCAGCTCGCACTGCTGCATCGAGGTGAGCTCGGGGCCGCCCCAGGTCTTGGGCATGGCGGCGCGGAAGACGCCGCCGTCGCGCAGGAGGTCGACGATGTCGGCGGGCAGGGTGCGGTTCTGCTCGATCCGGGCGCCCGCCTCGCGCAGCTGCGGGACGAGGGTGCGGGCGTGCGCGAGGATCGCCTCGGCGGTGTCGGGGACGTTGACTGCGGCTTCGGTGGTCGTGCTGGTGGTCATGGTGCGGGTCCTTCGGGGTTCTCGGGAGTCGGTGACGGTCACGCGGGAGTCGGTGACGTCAGAGGTAACGGCCGGGCGCGAACGTGCCGTTGGGGTCGAGGAGGCGCGCGACGTCCAGGACCAGCGCGGCGTTCTCGGCGTCCGGGGCGTGCTCGCGCCCCCAGCCGCCGTGCGCGGAGTCCAGCCGGTACGGCGCCCAGCCGGCGCCGGCGAAGAGCGCGTAGGCCCGGTCGAGCGCACGGTGCGCGGCCCCGGCCTGGGTGGCCCGGTCGAACGGGAAGGAGACGACGAGGTCGATGACGTCGGCGTCGAGGGCGTTGACGGTGGCGCCGGGGCGGATCCCGGTCTCCTCGTGCACGGTGTCGAGGAGGGCCAGGGCACGTGCGGTGTCGGCACCGGTGAAGGGGATCAGCGGCAGGAAGAAGATCCAGCCCTTGCCCTCGGCGTCGACGAGGTCGGCGCGGGTGCCGGTGGCGGAGGCGAGCATGTCCTCGTTGAACTCCACCGAGCCCGCGTACGCGGCCTGGACGACCTTGGAGACGGTGTCGTCGTCGGCCGGTTCCTCCCCCGCCGCGATCCGGCTGAACAGGCCTGCGGCGCGGGCCTCTTCGACCAGCGCGCCGGCGAGCGCGTCGAGCGTGCCGGCGGTGGCGTCCACGCACAGGTGGGCGAGGTAGCCGTGGCCGCTCTCGCCGCCGTAGGTGGCGGTGGAGGCGGTGTCGTAGATCTTCACGACGCCGGACACCACGTTCCCGGCCCGCCAGCGGCGGATGAGGTCCACGGCCGCGGGCAGCTTCTCCCGGCCGAAGGAGAGCCGGACCACGCGCTGCGCCTCGGGGCGCGGCAGCAGCCGGACGACGGCTGCGGTGATCACGGCCAGCGGCGACTGGGTGAACAGGTGCAGCGTGCTCGGGCCCAGGCCGTACGGGTTGACGGCGCGTCCGGCGGAGGTGTCCGGCCACCAGCCGGTGCGCACCAGGCGGCCGTCGGGCAGCACGGCTTCGAGGCCGAGGAGGTCCTCGGTGCGCTGGCGGCGCAGGCCGACCCCCCGGTCGACGAGGTTGCCGAGCAGGGAGGTGTGGCCGGAGGAGGCGGTGACGTTGAGCATCCGGGCGGTGCCGGCCAGCCGGGCGGCGAGGGCGGCCTGGGTGACGCCCGGCTCGACGACCGCGTAGCCGGCGTCGACGTCGAGGCTGCGGACGACGGCGAGGCGGTCGAGTTCGAGGCGGACGACCGGGCCGACGGCCGGTTCCTTGGAGCCCAGGCCCCAGTTGCGGCCGGTGGAGACGGTGTGCAGGCCGGGCAGGCCGGCCCGGGTGCCGCCGCGCTCGTCGAAGGCGCGGACGACGGACCGCACCTCCTCGGCGCTGCCCGGACGCAGGACGGCGTTCAGGGGGCGGGCGGCGAAGGCGGAGACGTTGGCTTCGGCGGGCAGCGGCTCGGCCGGGTCGGTGGAGCGGATCACGTGGTCGGGGCCGATGGCGGCGGCGACGGTGTCCAGGACCGCTTCGAGCGCGGTGCGGGAGGCGGTTTCGGGCATGGCTGGTCCTCGGAAGGTGCGTGCGAACGGCACGGAGGGGTGACGGGGAGGAGGGAGAAGGCCTCAGGCCGCGGGCTTGGTGGGGGCGGCGCCGCCCAGGTAGACGGCGACGGGCCGGCCGGGCCGGTCCCAGGAGAGGTGCGCCAGCACCCGCAGGGTGCGGGGCGGGGCTCCGGCGAAGGCTGCGTCCTGCGCGCAGAGGGCGGGCAGCTCCCAGCCGGCCTCGTGCAGGACGAGCGCGGGGTTGGTGGCGGTGAGGTCCGGCGTCATGGTGAACACCAGGCTCACCAGGTCGGCCCGGTCGAGGCGGTTGGCGGCCAGCAGGCCGGCGAGCAGGTCCTCGGTGGCGCGGGTGAGGGCGGGCACGGTGTCGGCGGGCACGGCGATGCCGCCGCGGACGGCGAGCGTACGGATCGTGCGGACCGCCCCGGGAGTGCCGGCGGCACCGGACCGACCGGCAGAACCGACAGTAACGGCGCTACAGGCAGTACCGGCAGTACCGGCAGGAGCAGAAGTGCCCTCGCCCCCGGCCGGGCTCAACTCCCGTCCGCGGCGGCGGAGGTGAAGCGCCCCTGGTGGAAGACCAGGGCGTCCTGCGACTCCTCGGTACAGGTGGCGTGCAGCACCCGGGCGAGGAACAGGTCGTGGTCCCCGCCGGGGTAGGTGTCCTCGACCTCGCAGGCGAGCGAGGCCAGGGCGCCGGGGAGCACGTCGTGCCCCTCGGCGGTGCGGTCGAGGTAGGCGCCCAGGCCGGGTCCCGCGGGCTTCTCCCGGGAGGCGAACAGCTTGGCCACGTCGCCCTGGTGGGCGGCGAGCAGGTGGATGCCGAGCCGGCGGCTGGCGGTGATCACGGGGTGCGCGCGGGCGGTCCGCATGACGGAGACCAGGACGCGCGGCGGATCGAGCGAGATCGAGGTGAACGAGTTGACCGTCATGGCGACGGCGGTGTCCTCGCGGCCGCTGCTGAGGACGGTGACCCCGGTGGGATAGCGGCGCATGACGTCCCGCAGGTCCGCGGACTGTCCGCGGGCACGGGTGATGGACGGTGAAGGCATGACTCCCCCTTCGCACGGTAGTGCGAATCTTGTTGCTGCCTAAACGCTAGCGCGACTTGTGAACGCTGATAGCTTTTCTAACATAGATCTCGCCACGTTGGTCAAGCGCGGGTCAAGCGCGACCACCTCGGAGAGCCGCTTCGACATGGGAGAACCGTGACCTCCTCACCTGCCCGAACCGCCCAAGCCGCACTCCGTTCACGCCACTTGGCGATGCTGGCGCTCGGCGGGGTGATCGGCGCCGGCCTGTTCGTCGGCTCCGGCGCGGGGCTCGCGGCCGCCGGGCCGGCCGTGCTGGTCTCCTACCTACTGGCCGCCGTGCTCGCCCTCGCGGTCATGCGCATGCTCGGCGAACTCGCCGCCGCGCTACCGGAGTCGGGATCCTTCTCGGTCTACGCGCGTCGCGCGCTGGGACCGTGGGCCGGGTTCACCACCGGCTGGCTGTACACGTGGGTGACCGCCGTGGCCATCGCCGTCGAGGCCCTGGCGGCCGCGGCGATCCTGCACGCGTGGTGGCCGGCCGTACCCTCCTGGGCGTTCGCCCTCGCCGCGATGACGGTCTTCACCGCCGTCAACACCACCGACGTCCGGACCTTCGGCGAGGCCGAGTTCTGGTTCGCCTCGCTCAAGGTCCTCGCGATCGTCGCCTTCATCGCCTTCGGCGCGGCCGCGCTCCTCGGCCTGCTGCCCGGCACCGCGTCACCGGGCCTTTCCCACCTGACCGGTGACGGCGGATTCGCCCCCAACGGCTTGTCCGGCATCGTCACGGCGCTGCTCGGCGTGGTCTTCGCGTTCGGCGGGATGGAGGTCATCGGCATGGCCGCGGCCGAATCCCGGGACCCCGGCCGCAGCATCCGCACCGCCGTGCGCTCCGCGATCTGGCGGATCGCCCTGTTCTACCTGGGCTCGGTGGCCGTCCTGGTCCTGCTCCTGCCGTGGCGCGACGCCCGGCCCGACGAGAGCCCGTACGTCGCCGCGCTCGGCCGGCTCGGCATCCCGCACGCCGCCACCGTCACGCAGGCCGTCATCGTCGTGGCCCTGCTCTCCGCCCTCAACGCGAACCTGTACGGCACCTCGCGCATGCTGCACTCCCTCGCCGAAAGCGGTGACGCCCCAAGCGCGTTGGCCCGCCGCACCCGCCGGGGCGCACCGGCCCGCGCGGTGGTCGCCGCCGCCTCCGTCGGCTTCGCCGCGGTCGTCCCCGAGGCGCTTTCGCCGGGCACGGCACTGCCGCTGCTCGCGAAGGCGATGGGCGCGGCGATGCTCTTCATGTGGCTGGCGGTCGCGTGCTCGCACCTGGTCCTGCGCCGCTCGCTCGAAGCGGCGGACCGACTCCCGCTCCGCACCCGGGGTTTCCCCGCCACGACGCGCGCGGTGATCGCGGCGATCGGCACCCTGATGCTGCTGATGACCACCTCCGAGACCACGCGCCCCCAACTCCTGACCTCCGCAGCTCTCACGGCCGCTCTGGCCGCCACCGGCGCGGCCCTCTCACGCCGCCGGGCCCCGACGCCGGAAGCACTCGTCGAGACCCGCGTCGCCCCGTAGGACGGTCGCCCCGTGAAGGTCGCTCCGTGAAGGTCGCTCCGTGAAGGTCACCCCGTGAAAACAGCGAGCGGACCCCCGACCAGGGGTCCGCTCGCTCACGGGACGCCGGACGACTACTCCACCGTCACGCTCTTCGCCAGGTTGCGCGGCTTGTCGACGTCGCGGCCGAGGGCCACCGCCGCGTGGTACGCGAGGAGTTGGAGCGGGATGTTGAGGAGCAGCGGGTCGAGCTCGGGCTCGCTCTTGGGGACGAGGATGCAGTGGTCGGCGAGCTTGTCCTCGGGGCGGCGGTGCGCGACGGCGATGACGCGGCCGGAGCGGGCCTTGATCTCACCGAGGGTGGTGAGGTTCTTGTCGAGGAGCTCGTCGTCCGGGACGAGGGCGACGGTCGGCAGCTCGGGGCTGATCAGCGCCAGCGGGCCGTGCTTGAGCTCGCTCGCCGGGTAGGCCTCGGCGTGGACGTAGGAGATCTCCTTGAGCTTCTGGGCGCCCTCGCGGGCGACCGGGTAGCCGCGGACCCGGCCGATGAACATCATCCCGGCCGACTTGGCGTACTCGGCGGCGAGGTCGGCGATCGCGTCGCTCTGGTCGAGCACCTCGCGGATCTGGTCCGGGAGCGCCTTGAGGGCGGAGACGATGCGCCGGCCGTCGGCGGGCGAGAGGTCGTGGATGCGGCCGAAGTGCAGCGCGAGCAGGGCGAAGGCGACGACCGTCGAGGTGAAGGCCTTGGTCGAGGCGACCGAGATCTCGGGGCCGGCGTGCAGGTAGATGCCGCCGTCGCACTCGCGGGCGATGGCGCTGCCGACGGTGTTGACGACGCCGAGGACGCGGCCGCCCTTGCGCTTGATCTCCTGGACGGCGGCCAGCGTGTCGTAGGTCTCGCCGGACTGGCTGACGGCCACGTACAGGGTGTCGGCCTCGATCACCGGGTTGCGGTAGCGGAACTCGGAGGCGGGCTCGCTGTGCGCGGGGATGCGGGAGAGCTCCTCGATCAGCTGGGCGCCCATCTCGCCGGCGTAGTAGGCGGAGCCGCAGCCGAGGATCTTGACCCGGCGGATCTCGCGCAGCTCGCGGGCGTCGAGGTTGAGGCCGCCGAGGTGGGCGGTGGCGAAGCGCTCGTCGAGGCGGCCGCTGAGGGTGCGCTCGACCGAGCCGGGCTGCTCGTGGATCTCCTTGAGCAGGAAGTGCTCGAAGCCGCCGGTGTCGTAGGAGTCGATCTCCCAGTCGACGGTGGACGGCTGGCGGTGGGTGGTGCGGGCGTCCTCGGTGAAGGTGCGGAAGCCGTCGGCGCGGACGACGGCGAGCTCGCCGTCCTCCAGGTGCACGACCTGGCGGGTGTAGCGGACGAGGGCGGAGACGTCGGAGGCGGCGAACATCTCCTTCTCGCCGATGCCGAGGACGATCGGGCTGCCGTTGCGGGCGACGACGATGCGGTCGGGCTGCTCGGCGTCGAGGACGGCGATGCCGTAGGTCCCGACGACCTTGCCGAGGGCGGCGCGGACGGCCTCCTCCAGCTCGACGCCCTCGGCGGCGTGCGCGGCGATGAGGTGGGAGAGCACCTCGGTGTCGGTCTCGGACCGGAAGACGGCGCCGTCGGCGGTGAGCCGGGCGCGCAGCTCGTCGGCGTTCTCGATGATGCCGTTGTGGACGACGGCGATGCGCTCGGCGTTGTCGAAGTGCGGGTGGGCGTTCTCGTCGCTGGGGACGCCGTGGGTGGCCCAGCGGGTGTGGCCGATGCCGGTGGCGCCCTTGAAACGGGCCGGGACGGCGGCGGCGAGGTCGGCTACCCGGCCCTTGACCTTGCGGAGCTTGATGCCGCCGGTGCGCCCCGCGACGGCGACGCCGGCCGAGTCGTAGCCGCGGTACTCCAGCCGGGCGAGACCTTCGAGCAGGAAGGGGGTCGCGTCCTTGGGGCCGACGTAGGCCACGATTCCGCACATGGTGGACTCCTCGTGAAGGAAGGCTAGGGGGGCCGGCTCAGCCGTAGACGATCCGGCGCAGCTGTCGGGCGGAGAGCTCCGGTGCCGCGACGCGGCGGGCCGGGAGCTCCTCGGCGAGCCGGGCGAAGATCCGTTCGTTGGTCAGTCCGCGCGCCTGGAGCTCACCGTGGCGGCGGCGGACGTACTCCTCGGTGCTCTCGGAGAAGTACGCCAGGACCTCCGCCACGACCCGCGCCGCCTCCCGGGGCCCGAGGGGACTGGTCCGGGCGAGATGGGCGACGAGGTCGTCATGAGGGTGGGGTGAGCTCGGCACGGAGGAAGACATTAGGCGGACGACGACCCGGAAGCCAATATTTCTGCCCGGAATCGGGCAGACATTCCGACTTTCAGTCCAGACAACCATGCGGAACGCCTCCCTTCACCTTTTCGACACACCCTGTCGCTCGCCCGGACGCCCCGTGGCGTGACCGTCTCCACACGTGGCGGGCGACCGGAGGCCCGCTGATGTGCGGCATCACCGCACGGGTCGCCTCCGACCACCGCCGGCCCGCGGTCGGTGCGGCTCGGCGTCGACCTCGCGCCGGACCTCGCCGCCCGGCTGACGGGGTACCAGGTCGGGCTGGATGTCCGGGCGTTCCCTCCCCCGCGCGGCGCAGCGGAGCGCCCCGGCCCGCCGCGCCGTCCGGGCGAGCCCGAACGGCCCCCGGGGGCCATCCCGTGCGGGGCGGGGTGCGGACGGTGCGGTAGCGTCGCCGACACTCCCGGATGGCGGGCGAAAACGCGGACTGCGGCCGCTTCGCGCGTCAGGATGGGAGTGCACCGTCCGCACTCGATCCGCCGGGGGATCCCGTCATGCAACCGCGAGCGTTCGCGATTCTCACCGCACTGCTCCTGGGCGTCCTCGGCCTGGGATCGGTGGCCGTCACCGACTGGTCCCCGGCGACCGCCACGGCGGCGGTCGCCCCCGCGGCCGCCGGCGGCGACGCCGGGACGCCCGCGCCGGCCGGCACCGCGGGGGCGGCGAGCGCCACCCCGACCGGCGACCCGGCGGTCTGGACCCGCTCGACGCTGCGCAACAAGCTGATGGCCGAGATGGACGCCACGGACCCCGGCGTCGCCCTCGCCGACCTCGACAGGATCACCAAGGAGAAGCCGTACACCGTGCGGTTCTGCCACCCGATCGCGCACGAGCTCGGACACGCGGCCGTCAAGCGGTTCAACGCCGACTTCCAGAAGGTCATCTCCTTCCCGCACGAGACCTGCGCGGCCGGCTACCTGCACGGCGCCGTCGAGGAGATGCTGAACGCCTCCACCCAGCCCGAGGTGGACCTGCTCAAGCTGTGCGCCCCCAAGAACACCGGCCCGTGCATCCACGGCGTCGGCCACGGAACGATGTTCGTCGCCAAGCAGGACGTGGCCAAGGCCCGCGATCTGTGCAACAAGTTCACCACCGACCAGAACCGGATCCGCTGCTCCGAAGGCCTGTTCATGCAGCTCTTCGGCCCGGACGAGGAGGACGAGCTGGCCAAGGCCAACCTGCCCGCCGACAAGCTCGCCCAGGACCCGCTCTACCCGTGCAAGGACCAGCCGTCGCTGTTCCAGTCCGCGTGCTACTTCTACGCGCCGACCTTCTACCTCTCCTCGCACGACTACCCGAACCACCCCGAGGTGTACGCCGACGCCCTCAAGTGGTGCCTCAACGGCAAGGCGAGCGGCGGGGCCGTCGACTGCAGCCGCGGCGTCGGCTCGCGGACGATGAAGTACAACCTGGACCGCGAGGACTGGGCCGCCCAGCAGTGCGCCACGGCCGCCGACGGCTGGCAGCGCAAGGCCTGCACGGAGGGCCTGGTCAGCTACTACACGGTGAACTACACGGACGGCGGCGCCGCCGGCCGGCTCTGCGCCAAGATCACCAACAAGGAGATGCAGGGCTACTGCCGCTCCGCGAGCGGGCTCTCCGCCTCGCTCGACTGACCCGGCCGTCTCACGAGGAGGGCCCGCACCGCAGGGTGCGGGCCCCTTTCCGTACCATCGGCTGATCACCCGGTGCGCCGAGGACGCCGCGCCCCCTCCGCACCGCTGGAGCACGCCCGATGGACCCCCTGGACTTCGCCGGTACCGATTTCCGCGGCGCGGCCCACGCCACCGCCGACCTCGTCTCCGACTACCTCGCCGGGCTGCCCGACCGCCCCGTCTGGCAGCCCATGGACGACGCGGCCCGCAGCGCCCTCCTGGACGCCCCGCTGCCCGCCGAAGGCCGCCCGCTCGCCGAACTCGTCGAGGCCATCGGCCGGGACGTCCTGCCCCACCCCATGGGCAACGGCAGCCCGCGCTTCTTCGGCTGGGTCAACTCCGCCCCCGCCCCCGCCGGCGTCCTCGCCACCCTCGCCGCCTCCGCCATGAACCCCAGCTCCGCCGGCGGCGACCACGCCGACGTCCACCTGGAGCGCGCCGTCGTCCGCTGGATCGCCGAGCTCGTCGGCTTCCCGCACCCGGCCGGCGGCGGCCTGCTCACCTCCGGCACCTCGATGGCCACCATCGTCTGCCTCGCCGCCGCCCGGAACCGCGCCGCCCGGCAGGCCGGGTGGGACGTCCGCGAGGACGGCCTCGCCGGGATGCCCCCGCTGGTCGGCTACGTCACCGGCGAGACGCACTCGTGCGTCCGCAAGGCCGCCGAGCTCCTCGGCCTCGGCAGCAAGCACCTGCGCACCGTCGCCACCGGCCCGGACGGCCGCCTCGACACCGCCGACCTGCGCGCCGCGGTCGAGCGCGACCGCGTCGCCGGCCTGCTGCCCTTCCTCGTCGTCGCCTCGGCCGGCACCGTCGGCACCGGCGCCGTGGACGCCTTCGGCCCGATCGCCGACCTGTGCGCCGAGCAGGAGCTGTGGCTGCACGTCGACGGCGCGTACGGCGCCTTCGGCGTCCTCGACCCCGCCGTCACCCACCGCTACGCCGGGCTGGAGCGCGCCGACTCCCTCGCCCTCGACCCGCACAAGTGGCTCGGCGTGCCGGTCGACTGCGGCTGCGCCCTGGTCCGCGACACCGACGGGCTGCGCGGCACCTTCAGCCTCGTGCCGTCCTACCTGCGCGACGAGGCCGCGGGCGAGCTCGGGTGGTTCTCCGAGTACGGCACCGAGCAGACCCGCCCGTTCCGCGCCCTCAAGGTGTGGGCCACCATCGCCCACAAGGGCCGCGCCGGCCTCTCCCGCGACATCGCACGGTGCACCGCGCTCGCCCGGCATCTCGGCGAACTGGTCCAGGCCGACGACGAGTTCGAGCTGCTGGCCGAGGTGCAGACCTCGATCGTCGCCTTCCGCCACCGGCCCGCCGGGCTCGGCGAGGAGGCCCTCGACGCGCTCAACCGGGACCTGCCCGTCGCCGTGCAGCGCCGCGGGACGGTCTTCGTGACCGGCGCCCGCCTGGCCGGCACCGAGACGCTGCGCGCCTGCCTGCTGAACGCCGGCACCACCGAGGCGGACCTGGAGCTGCTCCTCGCCGAGGTGCGGGCCGCGGCGGCCGACCTCCGGAAGTAACGCGCGGGCCGAGACCTTAACCCCCAGGTCACGGGAGGTTCGTGGACGGGAAACACCGCGCGGGGACAGTGGTGCCATGGAGCACACGGAGCACACCACGACAGCCGTCCGCCCCTCCGCACCGCCCGCCCCCTCCCGTGCCCAGCGGCGCGCCCGCCGCACCCACCGCTGGCGCCGCGACAGCGTCGAGCTCGCCGCCGTCTTCGTCTCCGTCACGGCGGCCGACCTGGTCGCCAAGGTCGTCGTGAAGGGACACGACGGGCCGGTGCTGCTCGCCGCCTCCGCGCTGGCGCTGCTCGCCACGGCGCTGTTCCACTCGTGGTGGGCGCACCGCCACCACCTGCACGAGTCCCCGGTCCCCGCGCCCGCGCCCGCTCCCGGCGCGACCGCGCTGTGGCGGGTCCGCGCCACCGTCCGGGACTCCCCCGCCGGCCTGGCCCGGGTGTGCACGGCCTTCGCCGAACAACAGGTCGCGATCGTCTCGATGCAGTCGCACCCGCTCCCCCGGGGCGCCGTCGACGAGTTCTACCTCCGCGCCCCGCACGCCCTCTCCGGCACCGACCTGGCCGCCCTCGTCACGACCGGCGGCCACGACCTCCTGGACGCGCCGACCCGCGTCGTGTAGCCGGGCACCCGCCCGTCAGGACGCTCCCGTCGCGGATCCGAGCACCGCAGACGCGAGCGGCGCCAGCGAAGGTTTCACCCGCGCCGACCACGCCAGGACCTCCCGCGCGTGCTGACGGCGTGCCGCGCTCCCCGGGTTGCGGTCCGTGGCGAGCCTGTTCAGCAGGAACACCGCGCGGCGGGCCGCGAAGCAGGCGTAGCCCTCGCGCCAGCCGGGCCCGTCAGGCGTCGGCAGCCGCCCGGCCACCGAGGGGAGGAACTCGGCGAGCGTGTCCAGATAGAGGGCGGCCAGCCTCTCGCGTTCCCGGTGACCGGCCGGATCCACTCCCAGCAGACCTGTGTCCTCCAGCAGTTGGGCGACCTCGAAGCCGACCGGGAGCCAGCTGGTGGCCGCCAGGTCGAGGGCGACGACGTCACCGCGTTCGGTCACCAGCCAGTTGTCCGCGTGTGCGTCCCGCTTCCCGAGCCAGGGCAGGTCCGTCGGGAAGGCTCCGCACCAGGACTGGGCCAGCTCGGCGGCCTCCGCGACGCCCAGGCCCCGCAGGTCCCGCTTCAGGCCGTCCTTCATCAGCCGGTGCGCCGGCGTGCCCGTCGGGCTGCCGCGCCACGCGTGCACGGCGGCCAGGAGCCGCAGGCAGCGCTCGACGGACTGGCGCAACCCGTCGTACGGGGCCCGCTCACCGGCCAGGAGCGCGTCCTTGACGAGGTCCGACAGCGGTCGGCCGGTCACGCGCAGGGTGACCAGGATCCGTTGGTCCCCCGTCCCGGCTGGAACCGTCGCCACCGGTCGGACGGTACGCGCCCAGGGCCCCACCGCGTGCTCGGCCAGCCACTGGTCAAAGGCCGTGGTCTGGCGCAGCTCGTCCTCGGCCGCCGGGGCGGAGTCGAACGGCTTCAGGACGAGCGTCGTGGACAGGAGCCCGTGCGGATCCGCCAGCACGTAGGCCTGCGAACGGCCGCCGAGCACGAACCTGCGGAACTCCTCACTGGCCACCGCCAGTTCGCTCGCCGTGGCCCGTAGCGTCGCGGCGTCGCCGGCGACCAGGCACCGCCACACCTCGGGATCGGCCGCCAGCTCGAACCGGCCGTCCGCCGGAGGCGTCGTCCCCAGTCCGGCGCGGAGCCGTGCCGGGGCGTCGGCGAGATCCGCGAGCTGGAGCCACGGCCAGGGCCAATCGGGATCGGTCGCCACGGCCAGCGCGGCAAACCGCGCCGCCTCCGCGAAGTCGGCCGGTGCCGCCGTGACCCTCCAGATCCGCCGGGCGATCGCCGAGGACACGCTCCACGACTCCCGGGCCGGGGCCGTACCGCCCTCCGCGCGCAGTGAGACGGCCTGGCGCGCCTCCTCTTTCAGCTGGAGCGCCCGCCGCATGTCAGCCACGTGCCGCCGCTGACGGCCCCGGCGCCAATGGGCGTCCCCCAGCAGCCCCAGCACCTCCGGGGTGTCGTTGCCGCTCGAGACGGACCGCTCGAACCACTCGATGGCGCGGGACAGGTCATCGGGATCGGAGACCAGCACGCCTCGGCGCAGGTGCGCCTCACCCAGATAGCTGGCGAGATCCCGCTCCTCCGGCACGTCCACGCGGGCCGCGTCCCGTTCGTCGAGACCGACGACGAGGTCCTCGGCCGGTCCTCGGCTCGCGGTCCCGTCCCCGGCGGGCGCCTGCTCCGCCCAGATCGGCTCGGCCATGACGTGCACCCTGCCGTACGCGTCGATCGCCTCGCCGAGGAGTTCCTCGGCCACCCGGCGCCTGTCCCCGGCGGAATCCAGGGCGATGAGCTCGCGGGCATGACGAACACCGGCCCGGGCAAAGGCGTACAGCCTGAGGGGTGCCGGGGCGGGTTCGCCCTGGAGCGCAAGCCGGTTGAGCTCCAGGATCCGCGCGGTCGTCACGCCGGGGATCTCGGCGACCCCCGCCCAGCGCGCCCGTTCCAGCAAGGTCGCCACGTGCCCGGCCGTGAAGCGGCGCGGCCCTTCGCCGTCGACTGCGGCCATTTCCGCCTCGAGCCGTACGACGGCCGAGGAAAGCAGGACGGCGTCCACCGGGTCGGGGTTCTGACCGGTCCGTGCGTCCAGCAGCGTCCGGCACGCGTAGATCAACGGGGTCACGGCGATCTCGCCCGTCGCACAGTCCAGTGCCGCGGACAGAGCGGCCCGTACCGCGGCCACGTCGGCACCCGACAGGGCGAGCCGGAGCCGCACCTCCACCAGACCGACCGTGGCGCGACGGTGGAGGTCGGTCGCGTCGGGCAGCCGCCGTTCGACGAATCCGGCGGCCTCCTGGAAGGCCTGCGCGGCGGCGTGCAGACCGGCGCCGTCGGGTTTCCGGATGAGCAGTCGGCCGAGTTCGACGAGCCCCCACGCCAGGTAGTCGCTACGGATGCGGCTGTCTTCGTCATGACACAGACGCAGGTCCGCCAGCGCCGCTTCCAGCACCGCCTGGTACGGTCGGCCGAGCCGCTTCAGGCAGGTGACGGTCCGGAGCAACGCCTGACCACGGCGGATCCGGATGACCTCGGGCGCCATGCCTCCGCTGAACGGCAGCCCGAGCGCGTGGGTGTACCAGGAGGCGGCCGCGGTGAATCCGCTCCTGGCCGCCCGCAGCGCGGCCGTGCCCGGGCCGGGGTCCGGCCCGGGAGCGGGCTCGATGTCGTCCACCGACTCGGTCTCGGCGCCCCCACCACCGTCCAGGAGGTCCGTCCCGGTGAACGTGACGACCACGGGCCGCCGCAGACCCGCCCGGACCATCGCCCCGAGCGCCCGAATCCGGTGCACGTCCCCGATGATGCTCGCCAGTTCGCCCGACGTGTGGCCCAGCTCCCGGGCCGACCGCAACGTCCGGGCGGCTTGCTCGAGGGCGTCCTGGTCCTCCGTGAGCCAGAAGACGCGGAGGTGTACCTCGGCCAGGACGCAGAAGTGCTGTGGCGTCCGGTCGCCGCATTCCTCGGCCGCGACCAGGTCCGCGACCGCGGCACGCAGGACCGGCAGCGGATCCGCGCTACGACGAGCGGTGAACAGCCTGGCCACGCCGCGCATTCCGCGCCACAGGCGGCGGTGCTCCTCGGTGTCCCGGTCCGTGAACAGCTCGACCACGTCCCAGCACTCCAACGCGGCACGGAACGCGATCCGCGGACCGTCCTCGTGCCCCCGCCGGGACCGGTCGAGGCCGTACCGGTAGAGCTGCCCCGCCAGCCGCATGTTGACCTCGCGCCAACTGGCCGGCCAACTCATCTCCTTGCTCCTGAGGGACCGGGTGACCTCGGCGGACTTGGCCGTGAAGGCCGCGCGGATGTGGACCACGACCGCGAGGAGGCTCTGCGCCGCCTCCGGATCGGACTCGTCCCGGCCGAACCCGGACTGGAAGTCCAGGCAGTTCTGCCAGGCGGGCCCCACCGCGGATCCGCGCTGGCGCGGGTCGGTCAGCCGGCGCCAGACGTCCTCGCCGCCCACGATCCGGGGCGCCACGACCGCGTCGAACACCCCCAGCTCCTCCAGCAGTTCTTCCGGTGGGAGGCCGAGCAGGAGGCTGGCCTTCATCGGCACCCTGGCGGAGCCGGTCCGCTGCTCCACCAGCCGCACCGGCTCCGGTTTGGAGAAGGCGGCCATCAACGCGGGCGTGGGCCGCTGAACCTGCGGCGCGGGAGCCGCCCCTGAGTCGTCGTTCATGCCGGGCACTGGCCTCCGCTCCGCTGGTGACCCGACAACACATATCAGTTCGTGATACCCCGCACAGCCGGTTCGTCATGACAGTGCGTCGTACGGGGAGGCGCCCCGGCGCCCGGGTGATGAGCCGTGTCACCGGAGCGCTCCGGCGTGCGGGTCCGGCGGCTCAGCCGTTGTCGGGCTGGACGACGCAGACGGCGTTGCCGAGCATCGAGCCGAAGCCGCCGAGCAGGGTCCCGGTCACGGACTTGCAGGCGGCGGCCTCCTCCGGCGTCTTCGGGCCGTGGTTGTCGCTGTCCGCGGCGGCGGACTGGGCGAGCGCCATCGGGGCGGCGAGTAGCAGGGCGCAGCAGGCGAGGGCGGTTTTCTTGGCGAGCACGGGGAGGCCCCTTCGGATCGAGGTGGGTTCGGCGGAGAGCCGAGCCATCCCTATCCGAAGGGGCTTGCGGGCTCACGGATCCTGGGCCATCCGTGAGCGTGTCCCGGCCGGGTCAGGCAGCCTGCCGGATCCGCTCCGCGGCCCGGATCGCGGCGACCAGTTCGAGGACGCCGTGCTCCTTGAGGACGCCGTAGTGGTCGCAGGTGAGGTCGACGACGGTGGGCGGGGCCGCGGAGTAGCCGGAGCTGCCCTCGATGAAGGAGTAGTCGTCGCCCGCGGCCTTGAGGATGGTCACCGGCGCGTCCAGCCGGCGCTCGGCGAGTTCGCGGAAGCTGTACTCGAACTCGTAGGTCTCGCCGACGATCCGGGTGATGCGGCGGATCAGCTCCTCGTCCAGAGCGGGAAGCAGCCGGTGGACGGAGGCGACGAAGCCGTCCTCGTCGGTGCTCTCGGCGAGGCAGCGCTCCAGGTCGGGGCCGCTGATCGTGCCGGCGAACACCGAGAAGAGGATGGTCACGTACGCGGGGTCGGCGTACGAGGCCTCGCGGCCCCGCTGCCGCCCGTCGGCCTGCCGCGCCTTCGGGTTGCCGGGGCAGATGAGCAGGAGCTCCTCGACCCGCTGCCCGGCCTGCTCCAGCTGCCAGGCGGCCTCGAAGGCGACCCGCGCGCCGAAGGAGTAGCCCCACAGCGTGTACGGGCCCTCGGGCTGCACGCGGCGCAGTTCGGCGACGTCGGCGGCGGCCATCTCGCGGATGGTCGGGTACGGCGTCTCGCCCGCGTTGATGCCGTGTGCCTGGATGCCGTAGAAGGCGCGCCCCTCACGCCCCTCGCTCGCCTCGCGGCCGAGCAGGCGCAGGTTCATCGGGTAGCCGCCGAGGCCGGGCCAGCAGAACACCGGGCGCTCGGGGGCGCCGGGGTGCAGCGGGACGAGCCGCGAGGAGGCGGCCGGGGCGGCGGCGCCGGACGCCGTGTCGGCGATGCGGGCGGCGAGGTCGGCGAGCTTCGGGCACTCGAAGACGACCTGGAGCGGCAGGGCGGTGCCGAACTCGCGGTTGATCCGGTTGACGAGGGCGACGGCGATCAGCGAGTTGCCGCCGGCGGCGAAGAACTCGTCGGCCGCGGAGACGTCCTCGTACGTCAGCGCCTCTCCCCAGGCCTCGGCGAGCCACCGTTCCTGCGGGGTGACGGGGGCGACGTACTCGCTGCGGACGGCGGCGTCGCGGACGGCGTCCGAGGCGGCGAGCGCCGTGAGGTCGACCTTGCCGTTGGCGGTCAGCGGCAGGGTGTCCAGCACGAGGACGCGGTTGGGGAGCATGTAGTCGGGCAGCAGGTTGGCGAGCTCGTCCTTGATGATCTCGGCCGGTCCCTTCATGTGGACGGTGTCCTCGTGCATGCCCTCGCTGCGGATCTGCTCCTCGCTCACCTTTCCGCCGAGGAAGAAGTACGTCGGGCCGGTGGGGATGCCGGCGGCGCCGAGGATCTCGTCGAAGCGGCGCGAAGCGGGCAGCGGGTGGCCTGACGTGGAGCTGTAGCCGGAGGACATGAAGCCGAAGGACAGGCCGTTGCGCTGGAGGTGGTGCAGCTTGGTGCCCAGGGCCACGTACCGCAGCCACTCCTCGCCGGCCCGGCTGACGGCGGTGATGCCGAAGGCCGAGCGGGCGTAGACGGCCTGGTTGATCGCGATGACGTGCCGGGACTGCACGACGTCGTCCGAGACGCGGGTCAGCTCGCCGCCGTCGTGGCGATACAGGCCGGCCGGGAGGCCCTCGACGCGGTCCCCGTGGGCCTGGACGTAGACCTCGGTCGGGTCGGCCTGCGGCGTGCCGTCGCCGCGGACGACGGCGAAGCTGCCCAGGTAGTGGTCCTCGTCGGCCACGTCCAGCCGGTCCTTGACCGCCGGGTGGAAGCCGAGCGGGCGGACGTCGAGACCGTACCCGGGCAGGACCTCCTCGAAGACGCCCAGCATGTGGCCGGTCTCGAACTCCAGCACCTCGCGGATGTTGTCGGTGTAGACGGGGGCGATGGCGCCGGTCTTCCCGGAGAAGTGCAGCGTCAGGTACGTCTCGCCGCGAGTGTCGGCATCGCCGATGCGTATGAGGCTGTGCTCGACGGGGTGGTAGTAGTACAGGCCCGCGCCGAGCCCGTCGAGGCCGCCGGTCTCCAGGTGGAGCTGGGTCGCGTACAGCGCGCCGGGCGAGGCGTAGGCGTACTTGGGCAGCAGCCGCTCGTCGCTGTGGAACTGGCCGAACCAGCGCAGGACGCGGCCGAGTTCGGGCAGGCTCAGCAGGTCCAGGCCGCGCCCGACGTCGCCCGCGGGGCGCGGGGCGAGCAGGGCGGTGAGGTCGTCGCGGGTCACCGGGCCGCCCTCGTAGAAGCGGTAGGTCTTGCGGGCGAAGACCTCCCGGCGCTGGGCGGCCGTTCCCCGGCGGCCGGGCAGGTCGACGCGCGGGCGGCCGGCCAGCTGCGCGAGGTCGCGCAGGCCCGGGTCGGAGAGCTGCGCCTTGACCTGCAGGCGCCCGGCCTTGGACTGGTGGTGGCGGCCGTGGTTGCCCTGGTCCATCAGGGCGGCCTCACGCGGGTTCAGCTCCACGCAGGCGAGCAGGTTCTGATGGCCGGTGCGTTCGTCGGCGGTGACGACCGCGGCCGAGCGGCGGACCCAGGTGTGCTCCTCGATCGCGCGGGCGATCTCGTCCAGCTCGACCCGGTGGCCGCGCAGCTTGACCTGGTTGTCGACGCGGCCGGCGAACTGGAGGGTGCCGTCCGGGTTCCAGTGCGCGAGGTCGCCGGTGCGGTAGAGCCGCTCGTGCGGGGCGAACGGGGACGGGACGAAGCGTTCGGCGGTCAGCTCGGGGCGGCGCAGGTAGCCGCGGGCCAGCTGGACGCCGCCGATGTACAGCTCGCCGGTCTCCCCCTCGCCCACCGGGGCGAGGCCGGCGTCGAGGACGTGGCACCGGGTGCCGTCGACCGGCCGGCCGATCGGCACCGACCCGGCGCCGTCGCCGAGCGCGGCCGGGTCGACGACGTGCGCGGTCGCGTTGATCGTGCACTCGGTCGGCCCGTACAGGTTGACCAGCGTCGCCCGGGGCAGGGCGGTCGTGAGGTCGCGGGCGAGGCGCTGCGAGAGCGCCTCGCCGCCGGAGAAGATGCCGGTCAGGCTGTGGCTGTCGGCGAAGCCGTCGGTGTCGAGCAGCGCCTGGAGCAGGGTCGGCACGCACTGCAGCGCGCTCACGCCGTACCGGTGGACGGTGGCGACGAGCGCCTCGGGGTCGCGGTGGAGGTCGGGCGCGCCGGCGACGACGCGGGCGCCGACGGCCGGGGCGAGGACCTCCCACTGGGCGGCGTCGAAGCTCGTCGGCGTCTTCTGCAGCACGGTGACGTCCGGGCCGAGGTGGCCGGCGGAGTGCATCCAGCGCAGCTGGGAGACGACGGAGCCGTGCTCGATCACGACGCCCTTGGGCCGGCCGGTGCTGCCGGAGGTGTAGATGACGTAGGCCAGGGACTCCGGCGCCGGGTGGCCGCCGTCGTCCGGATGGACGGCCGGGGCGTCGGCGAAGGTGACGACCTCGGTCCCGGCGGGCGCCAGCGCGGCCAGCCGCTCGCGCAGGTGCTCCTGGGTGACGACGATCCGGGTGCGGCTGTCCTCGATCATGTAGCGCAGCCGGTCCTCGGGGTACTCGGGCGACAGCGGCAGGTAGCCGGCCCCGGCGTACAGGACGCCCCAGGCCGCGGCTATCAGCTCGGCCGACGGCTCGATGAACAGGCCGACGGGGGTGTCGGCCCCGGCGTCCGGGCGGCGCAGCGCGGCGGCGAGGCGGCGGGCGTCCTCGCGCAGCTCGAGGAAGGTGAGGTCGCGGCCCTCGCCGACGACGGCCACCGCGTCGGGCCGGGTGCGCGCCTGGTGGTCGAGCAGGCCGGTCAGCGCGGTGGCGGCGGGGGCGCGCCGGGCGTGGGGCAGGACGGTGGTCGCGGTGACGGGGACGGACGGGGTGGTACGCATGGGAGAGCCTTCGTTCGTGGACTGACACGTCCCCGCGCCCTGGGGTCGTCAGGAGCGCCGGGCACGTGCTCCACCGTCGGCCGCCCGTCGTCCCGGTCACATGAGGCACCGGTCTGGACCTCTGCCGGATCCGTCCCGGTCCCGGCGGGGACTACCGCCGGGACCGTCCCCGGTCCGGTCCTGGTTCCGTCACGGGCTCGTCCCGGGTCCGTCCCGGGCAGTCGTGCGTTCACGATCGCGTAACCGCGCCGAAGCGCGGTATCGGTAGCGTCGCCTCCATGACGGCATCGCACACGCGCCCCGAACGGCTCTGGAACCGGTCCTTCCGCAGGTCGGACCGCAGGTGCGCGGTGCCCGACGGACCGGTCGCCAAGCTGCCGGCGCTCGTCGGCGGGCCGTTCCGGGTCGCCCGGGCGCACCCCGCCACGGGCCGGGCGCACGCGGTGGAGGAGGCCCTTCCCGTCCGGCTCCCCGTGGTGGGCACGGCCGAGCTGGTCGTCCGCCCGGCCGGTCCCGGCGACAAGGCCGAGGCCCGCGCGATGCACCAGCGTTGCTCCCCCGCCTCGCTGCGGCTGCGCTACCACGGTCCGGTGCGCGACTCCGACCGCCACCTGGACCACCTGCTGGACGGGCGGCACGGGCGCAGCCTCGCGGTGGAGGACGCCGACGGGCGGATCGTCGCCCTCGGGCACCTGATGTGGGACGACGGCGAGGCCGAGCTCGCCCTCCTCGTGGAGGACGCCTGGCAGCGGCACGGGCTCGGCCTGACCCTGTTGCGCCGCCTGGTCGCGATGGCCCGGGAGGCCGGGATCGCCACCGTGTACGCGGTGACGCACGCCTCGAACGCGGGCCTGATCGCGGCGATGCGGCGGCTGTCCGTGCCGCTGGACTTCCGCGCCGAGGACGGCACCCTCGTGATCACCGCCACCCTGGCGGGCGCTGAGCCGGCGCCGCACCATCCGGTCCGCTGATCATTTCTTCACCACATTCTCACCGGGAACCGTCCGGCCCCCGCAGGCGTCCTCCTTCCCGCGGGAGCTCCGTCCGTACACCGCCTTCCCTGACGACACGTCAGGACGCCCGGGACCGGCCGCGCGGGCGCGTCGCAGCAGGCGGCGCGGGGTCCGGATCGCGGGGCCGGGTGGCGGAGTCGGTAGGCTGGCCCCGTCCCCGCCGCCCGACGGCCCGTTAACCGGCCCCCGGGCGGTGCCGCAGCAAGGAGGAACCACTGAGCATGGCAGGCACCGAATCGGAGCCCACAGGCGCGCGCGACGCCTCCCTGCCGGCCCGCGCCAAGATCGCGGTCACCGCCGGCAAGGTCGCGGCCGCCGTGTCGCGCAAGGCCGGTCGCGGCAGCGGCTCGGTGATCGGCGGCAAGGTCGCCCTCAGGCTCGACCCCGACCTCCTCGCCACCCTCGCCGACCACCTCGACGTCGTGCTGGTCAGCGCCACCAACGGCAAGACCACGACCACCCGCCTGATCGCCGAGGCGCTGCGCGCCGCCGGCCCGGTGGTCTCCAACGCCCTCGGCGCCAACATGCCGGCCGGCATCACCTCCGCCCTGGCCGGCGGCTCGGACGCCCGCTTCGGCGTGATCGAGGTCGACGAGAAGTACCTGGCCGGGGTCGCCCGCGACACCCGCCCCAAGGCGATCGCCCTGCTCAACCTCTCCCGCGACCAGCTCGACCGCGCCGCCGAGACCCGGATGATGGCCGAGAAGTGGCGCGAGGGCCTCCAGGACACCGAGGCCGTGGTCATCGCCAACGCCGACGACCCGCTGGTGACCTGGGCCGCCTCCTCCTGCAAGAAGGTGGTCTGGGTGGCCGCCGGGCAGGCGTGGAAGGAGGACGCCTGGTCCTGCCCCGCGTGCGGCGGCGTCATGCAGCGCCCCGGCGACGACTGGTTCTGCCAGGAGTGCGGCTTCCGGCGCCCCAACCCGCACTGGGCGCTCCAGGGCACCCACGTCATCGACCCGCAGCGCGGCGCCTGGCCGATCCAGCTCCAGCTGCCCGGCCGGGCCAACCTGGCCAACGCCACCAGCTCGGCCGCCGTCGCCGCCGTGTTCGGTGTCTCGCCGCAGGTCGCGCTGGAGCGGATGCGCTCGGTGGCGGCCGTCGCCGGCCGCTACGACGTCGTCCAGTACCAGGGCCGCGACATCCGGCTGCTGCTCGCGAAGAACCCGGCCGGCTGGCTGGAGACCTTCTCGCTGATCGACGGCCCGCCCGCCCCGGTCGTCCTGTCCGTCAACGCCCTCGACGCCGACGGCACCGACACCTCCTGGCTGTGGGACGTCGACTACGAGCGCCTCGCCGGGCACCCGGTCTTCGTGATGGGCCAGCGCAAGCTCGACCTGGCCGTCCGCCTGGAGGTCGCCGGGCTGCAGTTCCACGTGGTGGACACGCTGGAGCAGGCCGTCCGGATGGCCCCGCCCGGCCGGATCGAGGCCATCGCCAACTACACCGCCTTCCAGCAGCTGCGGAAGGTCGTGGCCGGCTGATGCCGCGCCCCCACGCCCCTCTTTTCGTGACGGAAGGCCTTCGAGGATGAGTGAGAGCAGCCTGCGCGTGGTCTGGGTCTACCCGGACCTGCTCAGCACCTACGGCGACCGCGGCAACGCCCTGGTCGTGGAGCGCCGGGCCCGCCAGCGCCATCTCAACGTGACCCGGATCGACGTCCGCTCCGACCAGGCGGTCCCCACCAGCGGGGACATCTACCTGATCGGCGGCGGCGAGGACCGGCCGCAGCGCCTGGCCGCCGAGCGGCTGCGCGCCGACAGCGGCCTGGTGCGGGCCGCCGAGAACGGCGCGATCATCTTCGGCGTCTGCGCCGGCTTCCAGATCATGGGCCACGAGTTCGTCAACGACCTCGGCGAGCGCGAGCCGGGCCTGGGCCTGCTCGACGTCTGGACCACCCGCGGCGAGGGCGCCCGGTGCGTCGGCGACGTGCTCGCCGACGTCGACCCGCGGCTCGGCCTGCCGCAGCTGACCGGCTTCGAGAACCACCAGGGCGTCACCCACCTCGGCCAGGGCGTCCAGCCCTTCGCCAACGTCGCCGTTGGCCGGGGCAACGGCACCGGTGACGGCACCGAGGGCGCCTGGCGCGACACCGTCTTCGGCACCTACCTGCACGGCCCGGTGCTGGCCCGCAACCCCGCGGTCGCGGACATGCTGATCAAGCTGGCGCTGGACGTCAACGCCCTGCCGCCGGCCGACACCACTTGGTACGACGCGCTGCGCGCCGAGCGCATCGCCGCCACGACGCGCCCCCAGTAGTACACCCGTACGCCCCGGCCGGGTGCCCGCCATGCGGTCACCCGGTCCACGGGCGGCCCGGAACGTACGACAATGGGGGCTGCCGGCTGCACACCCTCCTCGGCAGCAGGCTGCACTTCCACGCGGGGGCGCCGACGGCGCCGCTCCCGCGTCGGCTCCTGCCCGGCCGGACCAGGGGTCGTATGCTCGACACCACGGCCTTTTCGGGCGTTCTGCCCGATTCGGGCCGGTCCTTCACCCCGTGGCCACCTCCCCGTGGGAACGCCTCGTTACGGTGACGGCTCGTCGTCCCAGCCTGTAGTCCGGCCGTTCCTCGGTTCTGCTCGGGAGTTGCAAAGCTAATGCGTATCGGAGTGCTGACCAGCGGCGGTGACTGCCCCGGCCTGAACGCGGTGATCCGCTCCGTGGTCCACCGTGGGGTGGTCGACCACGGCGACGAGATCATCGGGTTCGAGGACGGGTGGCGCGGCTTCCTGGAGGGCCACCACCGCCCCCTCACCCTGGACTCGGTGAGCGGCATCCTCGCCCAGGGCGGCACGATCCTCGGTTCCTCGCGGGTGCAGCCCAGCCACCTGCGCGACGGCGTCGAGCGCGCCAAGAAGTACTGCTCGGACCTCGGCCTGGACGCCGTCATCCCGATCGGCGGCGAGGGCACCCTCAAGGCCGCCAAGCTGATGAGCGACGCGGGCCTGCCGATCGTCGGCGTGCCGAAGACCATCGACAACGACATCGCCGCCACCGACGTGACCTTCGGCTTCGACACCGCCGTCTCGGTCGCCACCGAGGCGCTGGACCGGCTGAAGACCACCGCCGAGTCCCACCAGCGGGTCATGGTCGTCGAGGTCATGGGCCGGCACACCGGCTGGATCGCCCTCAACGCGGGCATGGCGGCGGGCGCGCACGCGATCGTCGTCCCCGAGCGGCCGTTCCACATCGAGCAGCTGACCGCCGTCGTCCGCGAACGCTTCGACCGGCAGAAGAAGTTCGCCATCGTGGTCTGCGCCGAGGGCGCCAAGCCCGAGCCCGGCACCATGCACTGGGAGGAGGGCGTCAAGGACATCTACGGCCACGAGCGGTTCACCGGCATCGCGACCCAGCTCTCCCGCGAGCTGGAGCACCGGCTCGGCAAGGAGGCCCGTCCGGTGATCCTCGGCCACACCCAGCGCGGCGGCACCCCGACGGCCTACGACCGGGTGCTCGCCACCCGCTTCGGCTGGCACGCCGTCGAGGCCGTCCACAAGGGCGCGTTCGGGCACATCACGGCGCTGCAGGGCACCAACATCAACCTGGTGCCGCTCGCCGAGGCGGTCGCCGAGCTGAAGACCGTCCCGCAGGAGCGCTACCTGGAGGCGGAGACGGTCCTCTGACCTCCCCGGCGTCCTGACGCAGCCCCCGGAGCCCACCGCGGCGCCGGGGGCTGCGTGCGTCCGGCGGGCGTTCCACCGCGGGCCCGGGTTAGCGTGGCCTGGCCGCAGCCGAGCGTGGGAAGGACCGCCGATGGAGATCCTCGCGTACGGGGTACAGGCCGACGAACGGCCGCTGCTGGAGGAGGCCTTCGCCGGGCGCCACGGGCTGCGCTGCCTGGACGTCTTCCTCAACCGCGACACCGCCCCGCTCGCCGCCGGCCACCCCGCGGTCAGCAGCAGCGTCAACGCCGTCCTCGACGCCGAGACCCTCGCCGTCCTCGCCGCGGGCGGCACCGAACTGATCGCCCAACGCTCCACCGGCTTCAACAACATCGACCTCGACGCCGCCGCCGACCTCGGCCTGACCGTCGCCCGGGTGTCCCACTACAGCCCGTACGCCGTCGCCGAGCACGCGTGGACGCTCGCGCTCGCCGTGAACCGGCGGATCGTGCGGGCCGCCGGGCGCAGCCGGGAGTTCGACTTCCGCCTGGACGGGCTGCTCGGACGGGACGTGCACGGGATGACGGTCGGGGTGATCGGCACCGGCAAGATCGGCGGATGCTTCGCCCGGATCGCCGCCGGCTTCGGCACCGAACTGCTCGGCTGGGACCTCGCGCCGAACCCGGCGTGCGTCGAACTCGGCATGTCCTACACGGAGTTGCCCGACCTTCTGGCCCGCGCCGACCTGGTGAGCCTGCACGTGCCGCTCGTCCCGTCGACCCATCACCTGATCGACGCTGCGGCACTGGCGCGCATGAAGGACGACGCGATCCTGGTGAACTCCAGCCGCGGCGGGCTGGTGGACAGCGCGGCCCTGGTCGAGACGCTGCGGGCGGGCCGGCTGTCGGGCGTGGGCCTGGACGTGTACGAGGAGGAGACCGGCGTCTTCTTCACGGACCGCTCCATCGAGGGCATCGCCGACGACGTCCTGGCCCGGCTGGTGACCTTCCCCCACGTCGTGGTCACCGGCCACCAGGCGTACTTCACCCGCACCGCCGTGCTCCAGATCGTCGACGCCACCGCTCGCAACGTCGACGACTTCGCCGCGGGGCGCCACAGCGAGAACGTCCTGGTGCCGAAGGCCTGACCGGCTCCGGGCCACGCGGCCGCCGGTCGGCCCCGCCCGGGGGCGGCGTGGCCGTCAGCCGCCGGCGTCGTCCGGGGCCCGCTCCGGCTGTCCGGTGCGCCACGACAACTCGATCTCCAGCTCGATCTCGCCGTCCTCCAGCTCGACCTCGATCTCGGTACGGAGTTCGTCGGGGATCCGCAACGTCAGCTTCCCGGGGCCGAGGTCCAGCTCGGCCTGGCCACCGCGCCTGAGTGCCGCCGCCAGCGCGTCGAGCTGATCGGCGACCTCGGTGCGTGAGAGTGTGCGCTTCTGTTCGAACTCAAGGTCTTTCACTGATGCCTCCCGGCCCGGCGGATGGGAACAGTGGGCTCCACCCATTCTCGCGCCGATGCCCGCCGTCGGCCCGGCGGGCGTCGTGACGGCCGCGGGCACGCGGGTGTCAGCCCGCCGCGCCGCCGAGCGCCGCGCGGTACCAGCCGGCGGCGGCGGCGAGCCGGGCGAGCGGTCCCGGGCCGGGCGGGCAGGCGGCCAGGGACCAGATGGCGTCGCTGCGGTACCAGTGGTCGAGGGCGATCATCGCGAACTGCCGCTCCGAGACCCGGCCCGGTGCGGCGGCCAGCAGCCGGCGGCACTCCTCCCACGGGACGGCCGGGCCGGCCGGCGCGGGGACCAGCCCGAGGGCGTCCAGCGCGTCGAGGAGGTCCCCGGCGCGGACGGGCTGCGGGTGGCTCGCGTGGTGGACGCCCGGCGGCACGGCGGGCTCAGTGGTCGCCACGGCGACGACCAGACGGGCCAGGTCGGCGCGGTCGACCACCGAGAGCCGGGCCTCGCCGCCCGCCCAGCGCACCGGCACCCGGCGGACCAGCTCGGCCACGGCGGGCACCACCCAGCGGTCCCCGGGTCCGGTCACCACGCCGGGCCGCAGCACGACGGCCCCGGCGGCCAGCGCGGCCCGCTCCCCGAGCAGCCGGGTGCGGCCGGCCTCCGAGACGGGCGCGGCGGGCACGCCGTCCACCTCGATGCCCGCGTGCGGGCCCCGCCCGTACACGGCCGCGGTCGACAGGTGGACGATCCGGGCGACCCCGGCCCGGCGGGCGGCGGCCATGACGGCCGCGGTGCCGCGGACGTTGACCTCCTCGCACTCCTCGGCGGTGCCGGAGATCCGGGACGCGAGGTGGAGCAGGACGTCGGCGCCGTCGCACAGCTCGGCGAGGGCCTCCCCGTCGGCGAGGTCACCCGCCACCCAGGACGGGCCGCTCACGTCGGGGACGGCACGCGCCAGGGCGCGGACCTCGAAACCGCGAAGGGCGTCCAGGACCGCCGAGCCGATGAAGCCCGTCGCCCCCGTCATCGCGATCCGGGGCCCCGTGTTCGAGGTCACCGCCCACCCCCTCCGTCGGCCGCTCATTGTAACGAGCCGACCTCACCCGGACGGAGGGGGCGGGGCACGGGCCGCGGTAAGGCCCGCCTAGGCTGTATGCCAAGCAAAACGGGCGAACCGGACCCCTCCAGGGGCCACCAGGACGGAAAGCGGGACCCGCCGATGGGCGACGGAATGTCAGGCATGCACCACCACGGCGGGATGACCCAGCCAGGCCCGTTCACCCTCTCCACCGTGTGGACCTGGTCCCCCGACTGGGTCTTCCTGGCCGGCAGCCTGATCGCCCTCGGCCTCTACGCGGTCGGCGTCGTGCGCCTGCGTCGGCGCGGCGACCGCTGGCCGGTCGGCCGCACCGTCGGCTGGGCCCTGGGCGTCGGCTCGGTGATCCTCGTCACCTGCAGCGGGCTCAACGACTACGGGATGGCGCTGTTCAGCGCACACATGATCCAACACATGGTGCTGTCCATGCTGTCGCCCATCCTGCTGCTCCTCGGCGCCCCGATCACGCTTGCCCTGCGCGCCCTTCGCCCGGCCGGCAAGGGGCGCCCGCGCGGCCCGCGCGAACTGCTGGTGGCGCTGCTGCACAGCCGCTACGTCAAGGTGATCTCGCACCCGGCGTTCACCATCCCGCTGTTCATCGCGAGCCTGTACGGGGTCTACTTCACCCCGCTGTTCGACTTCCTGATGCAGTACCGCGCCGGGCACATCTTCATGATGGTGCACTTCCTGGCCACCGGGCTGGTGTTCTTCTGGCCGATCATGGGCGTGGACCCGGGCCCGAACCGCCCCGGCCACGTGATGCGGATCATCGAGCTGTTCATGGGCATGCCGTTCCACGCCTTCTTCGGCGTCGCGGTGATGATGGCCAACCACCAGCTGGTCACCACCTTCACCACGGCGGGCGCCCCGCCCGGCACCGACCTGCTGGCGGACCAGAAGCTCGCCGGCGGCATCACCTGGGCGTTCGGCGAGATCCCGACCGCGATCGTGCTGATCGCGCTGGTCTACCAGTGGATGGGCTCCGAGCAGCGCAAGGCCCGCCGCGCCGACCGCGCCGAGGAGCGCAGCGGCGACGCCGAGCTGGAGGCGTACAACGCGTACCTGGCCTCGCTCAACCAGCGCGGGAAGCGCCCGGCCACCGACGCGGGCTGAGGCCCCCGCCGCGCGGCGCGGATCACACCACGGAACCCCCGTCCCGGTCCACCGTCCGGAACGGGGGTTCCGTCGTACGCGTTCGAGGAGGTATGCACGCCCTCCTGATCGTCGCCGTCCTGCTCGGCGGGTACGCCCTGCTGTGGCTGCTCGGCTTCCTCGGCCGGGCGCTGCACTACCGCCGGCAGCCCGTCCCGGACGGCGCCGACTACGTCGTCGTGCTCGGCGCCGGGCTGCACGGCTGCGACGTCTCGCCGCTGCTCGCGGCCCGGCTGGACGCGGCGCTGGGACGGTTCGCCGCCGAGGAGGCCGCCGGGCGCGCGCCCCTGCTGCTGGTCACCGGCGGCAAGGGCCCCCACGAGGAGTGCACCGAGGCCGCCGCGATGGCCCGCTACCTGCTCGCCCGGGGCGTCCCGGACGGGCGGATCCGCCGCGAGGAGCGGGCCACCGACACCGTCGAGAACCTGCGCTTCAGCGCGGCGCTGATGGCCGCGGAGCGGCCCGGCTACCGGTGCACCGTCGTCACCAGCGGCTTCCACGTCCTGCGCGCGGCCACCGCCGCCCGCCGGGCCGGTGCGCCGGGCCGGGTCGCGGCGGCGGACGCGCTGCTCGCCCACGGGCCGTACCTGCTGCTGCGGGAGGCGGTGGCGACGGCTCTGGCGTACCCGCGGCTCCACGCGACCGCCGTCGCGCTCCTGGCACTGATCGGCCTCTGCTGGTGGTGAGACGACGGGTTGGTGGGGGGACGGCGGACCGGTGGTGAGACGACGGGTGGCCCCCGGGTCCGCGTGGGACCCGGGGGCCACCCGGTGGTTCGACTCGGCCGTCGTCAGCCGAGGTTGGCCAGCGCGTCGTTGAAGGTCTTCGACGGGCGCATCACGGCCGCGGCCTTGGCCGGGTCGGGCTGGTAGTAGCCACCGAGGTCGACGGCCGAGCCCTGCACGGCGACGAGCTCCTCGACGATGGTCTGCTCCTGCTCGGTCAGCGCCTTGGCGAGGCCCTCGAACGCGTGGGCCAGCTCGGCGTCCTCGGTCTGCTTCGCGAGCTCCTTGGCCCAGTACATGGCCAGGTAGAAGTGGCTGCCGCGGTTGTCGATGCCACCGAGGCGGCGGCTCGGCGACTTGTCCTCGTTGAGGAAGGTGCCGGTGGCGCGGTCCAGGGTGTCGGCCAGCACCTTGGCCCGGGCGTTGCCGGTGCTGGCGGCCAGGTGCTCGAAGCTCGCGGCCAGCGCGAAGAACTCGCCCAGGCTGTCCCAGCGCAGGTAGTTCTCCTTGACCAGCTGCTGGACGTGCTTCGGGGCGGAGCCGCCGGCGCCGGTCTCGAACAGGCCGCCGCCCGCCATCAGCGGGACGACCGACAGCATCTTGGCGCTGGTGCCCAGCTCCAGGATCGGGAACAGGTCGGTCAGGTAGTCGCGCAGCACGTTGCCGGTGACCGAGATGGTGTTCTCGCCGCGGCGGATGCGCTCCAGCGAGTACTTGGTGGCCTCCACCGGGGACTTGATCTCGATGGTCAGGCCGGTGGTGTCGTGCTCCGGCAGGTAGGTGTTGACCTTCTCGATCAGCACGGCGTCGTGGGCGCGGTCCTCGTCCAGCCAGAACACCGCCGGGTCGCCGGTGGCGCGGGCGCGGGTGACGGCCAGCTTGACCCAGTCCTGGATCGGCAGGTCCTTGGTCTGGCAGGCGCGGAAGATGTCGCCCGGCTGCACGGCCTGCTCCAGCACGACGTTGCCCTCGGCGTCGACCAGGCGGACGGTGCCGGCCTCGGCGATCTCGAAGGTCTTGTCGTGGCTGCCGTACTCCTCGGCCTTCTGGGCCATCAGGCCGACGTTCGGGACCGAGCCGATGGTGGCCGGGTCCAGGGCGCCGTGGGCGCGGCAGTCGTCGATGACGGCCTGGTACACGCCGGCGTAGCTGCTGTCCGGCAGCACGGCCAGGGTGTCGGCCTCCTGGCCGTCCGGGCCCCACATGTGGCCGGAGGTGCGGATCATGGCCGGCATCGAGGCGTCGACGATGACGTCGCTCGGGACGTGCAGGTTGGTGATGCCCTTGTCCGAGTCGACCATGGCCAGGGCCGGGCCCTCGGCGAGCTCGGCGTCGAAGGAGGCCTTGATCTCGGCGCCGTTCGCCAGCGCGTCGAGGCCGGCCAGGATGCCGCCGAGGCCGTTGTTCGGGTTCAGGCCGGCCGCGGCCAGCGCCTCGCCGTACCGGGCGAAGGTCTTCGGGAAGAAGGTGCGCACGACGTGGCCGAACACGATCGGGTCGGAGACCTTCATCATGGTGGCCTTGAGGTGCACCGAGAACAGGACGCCCTCGGCCTTGGCGCGGGCCACCTGGGCGGCCAGGAACGTGTTCAGGGCGGCGGCGCGCATCACCGAGGCGTCGACGACCTCGCCGGCCAGCACCGGGACCTTCTCGCGCAGGACGGTGGTGGTGCCGTCCTGGCCGACCAGCTCGATGCGCAGGGCACCGTCGGCGGCGATCACGGCCGACTTCTCGGTGGAGCGGAAGTCGTCCTCGCCCATGGTGGCGACGTTGGTCTTGGAGTCGGCCGACCAGGCGCCCATGCGGTGCGGGTGGGTCTTGGCGTAGTTCTTGACCGACAGCGGGGCGCGGCGGTCGGAGTTGCCCTCGCGCAGGACCGGGTTGACGGCGCTGCCCTTGACCTTGTCGTAGCGCGCGCGGACGTCCTTGTCCTCGTCGGTCCGCGGGTCGTCCGGGTAGTCCGGCAGGGCGTAGCCCTGGGCCTGCAGCTCGGCGATGGCGGCCTTCAGCTGCGGCACGGAGGCCGAGATGTTCGGCAGCTTGATGATGTTGGCGTCCGGGGTCTTGGCCAGCTCGCCCAGCTCGGCGAGGGCGTCGCCGATCCGCTGGCCCTCGGCCAGACGCTCCGGGAAGCTCGCGATGATCCGCCCGGCCAGGGAGATGTCGCGGGTCTCCACGCGCACGCCCGCAGTCGAGGCGTAGGCCTGGACGACCGGCAGGAACGAGTAGGTCGCCAGGGCCGGAGCCTCGTCGGTGTGCGTATAGATGATGGTCGAGTCAGTCATCGGTACTCCGCTTCACGTCTCCAACGTCTTGACGTCAAGATATCTCGTCCCGGCCCCCTCGCTCCACCTCCCCCCGCCCCGGAGCGCGCGCCGGTCACCCCGGGGGCGCGCCGGCGGTCGGTTCCACCGTCGTCCCGGGGCGCCCGCGCGGCAACCGGAGCGGCCCTACGCCGGAAACCTGGCCGCCAGCTCGGTCTCGTCGGCCAGGAACCACAGCTGGGTGCCGCGGTTGCTCTCGCGGACGAAGTCGCGCAGGGCGTTGCTCGCGGCCACGTGGTGGGCGATGTCGCCGAGGACGACGAGGCCCATCCGGTAGTTGACGAACTTCTGGACGATGCCGCCGGCGACGCGGGTGCTCAGTGCGAAGAAGTCCGGGTGCAGCCGGGACACGGGCACGACCACCCAGGTCGCCTCGCGGCCCCAGGCGTCGGCGATCGCGTCCATCGCGTCCTGCTCGCTGCGCAGCGGGGCGCCGTCGGCGGTCAGCCGGAGGAACGTCGGGTCGGACATGTCACAGCTCCCTGGTCAGCGTGTGGACGATGGTGAGCAGCGCGGCGGTGTCGGCCGGATCCCCGAGGATGACCAGCCGCAGGGTCCGCGCCTCCTCGTCGAGGACGGTCTCCACGTGCAGCGGCCTGCCGTCCTCGCGCGGGCCGGCGATGGCCGCGAGCACGGTGGTGGTCAGCCGGTCCGCCCGCGCGCGGTCGATCTCCTCGATCCGGACGACGGACGACACCTCGGCGCTGCGCCCCCCGGCGTTCTCCGGCACGACGGGGGCGCCGGTGAGGGCCTCCAGGTCGGCGCGGGCGATCCGGTACTGCTTGCCGATCCTGGTGGCCGCGAGGCGGCCGTCGCGGATGTAGCCGCGGACCGTGCGCACGTGGAGGCCCAGCAGTTCGGCCACCTGTTCCACCGAGTAGTACTGCGCCACCTGCAACCATCCCTCCCGACTTCCCTATCATCACGCAAGATATCACCCGATAGGGGCCTTTGGGGAAGGGTACGGAGTGGTGTAGTCCAGTTGAGTGAGTCGCCCGTCAGGAGTGCGTCAACACGCCACCTCATTCGGTCAACGCTGCGTCAGGACCGGCGACGCCCGGCCGATCCCGGCCTAGCTTCGAAGGAAGCAGTTCCGGCAGGCACCACCACTCCATTGGGGAGCACCCGCATGGCCCGCGTCGTCTGGCTCGTTCCGGTCACCGTCCACCACCTCGGACACGGCACCGGAAGCACGAACGCCCTCCGCCTCTTCCGCCTGCGCGACGGCCGCCGCTGCGCCGTCGGATTCTCCACCCCCGAGGCGCTCACCGCCCTCCTCGGACCGGACCAGGCCTACACCGAGCTCGGCGAGAGCGCCCTGCGCGAGCTCACCGCCCCGCTCGGCGTCGACGCCCTCGTCCTGGACCCGCGGCTGGTGGCCCCGCCCGTCGCCGCCCCCGACACCCGACCCGCCCCGGCCCCGACCGCACAGCTCCAGCACCGGTGACCGCCCTCCAACTGGTCCCGGGCGACGAGGAGCCCGCCGCAGGACGGCCCGAACCGACCCGGGCCCTGCACGCGCTCGCCCGGGTCAGCTTCGGGCCCGTCCCCCTCGACTTCGACCGCCTCGCGGCCGAACACCCGGCCGTCCAGAGCGGCCTCGCCCTGGCCGGCGACGCCGACCTCGAACTCCGCCTCGCCTGCACCGGACCGGAGGAGCTGCGGGCCGTCGCCGCCGCCCTCCAGCGGGCCGGCGCGGCCCGCGTCCGCATCGAGCTGGTCCTGCGCGCCCTCACCCCGGGACCGCCGACCCTGCGATCGGTGACGTGAGGCCACCGGAGGCGTCAATTCCATTCACCTGAAGGGAAGTTGGGAGAAATTCCAGTAGCGGGCGGCCGTCCACCGCGCCTAGTGTGCGACCGTCCGCCATGGACACAGCCAAGGACCGTCTCCCAAGGAAACAGGTGAGGACTTGTCCCGCTCCGCGCTGCGCCCCGCCCTCGGTACGGCGGCCGCCCTGGCCGCCCTGATCCTGACCACCCCCTCCGCTCTCGCCGCCTCCCCGTCCGCACCGGCGCCGGACCGGGCCCACGACGCCGGCGTGTCCGTCGCGGTCTTCGGCGACGACACCCTGGCCGAGGGCCAGCAACTGACCGTCGACGAGCTGACCCGCGACCACGGCGTCGACCCCGGCCTCCTCCAGGCGTACGCCCGGGGCACCACGCCGGACGACTCTGGCGCCGATGACCCGGCCTCCGACGAACCCGCCTCCGACGACTCCGCTTCGGACGACGCACCGGACGGCGCCGCCGCGCTCTCCCCGCAGCTCGCCGGCGACCCCGCCTACGACCTGGTGGCCAGCTGGACCTCCAAGGACCACCGCACGGTCAACCTCCGCCGGGGCACCGCCACCTGGGGCTACACCAAGATCCAGCAGAAGCACAACCTCAACGTCGGCGCGGTCCGCGCCACTACCCGTTACCCCGAGCCCGGCTGGCCGAAGCAGCAGTCGGCGACCACGTGGAACTACCTCACCCTGGTCAACCACGTCCGGTGCTCCGGCTGGCTCTGGTGGCGCACCTGCAAGGTCGTCGACTTCACCCACGTGCAGGTGACGGTGAACTACGGCAACGTCAAGGGCGTCATCACCGCGTACTGCATCGGCTACGCCGACCGCTGCCCGGACTGGGTGAAGAACGCGGTCAACGGCGCCTGACGACCAGTTCCCCTGCTCTGATCGCCCCCATGACGACCGACCGATCACAGCTGCGGTGCGGCGGCTTCCTGCGCGAGGCCGCCGCGCTCCAGCGCGCCAACACCGACGGGCCCCGCAGGCTGACCCGGATCGCCTTCCCGGCCGACGACGGCGCGGTGCCCTGCGCCCTGGTCACGACCGCGGGCCCCGGCGCCCCCGTGCGTCTGCCGGTGACCGCCGGCCGCGACGACCTGTACGCCGCCCTCGCCGCCGAGGGCGGCTGGGCCGCACCGGACCCCGGGCCCCTCGCCCGGCTCCCGGTCGTCGCCCCGGCCCCGCCGCTCCTGGTCTGGGCCGACCTCCTGGACGACCTCGGCGACCTCCTCTTCACGCTCACCGGCTATCCCGCCGACGTCGGCCGCCCCGACCTCGCGCCCCGCCTCGACGCCGTGTCGCTCACCGACGCGACGACCGCCGCGGCAGAGCTGACCGCCCTCGGCACGGCCCACCGGGTGCGCATCCCCCTGGACTCCGGCGTCCCCCTGGTGGCCGTCCCCCTGGAGATCGCCGAACACCTGCTGACCGTCGACGGGGCGGCCGCGACCGAGTGGGAGTACCCCGTCGCGGCCCGGTAGGACCCGTCACTCCCGGGCGAGGGCCGCGATCGCGCGGCAGGAGCAGGAGGCAGAGCGCCGCGACGGCGAAGCGCCGGAACGATGTCCGCGGGTGACGCGGGCGACGCCGACCGACCCGCGGCGCGCAGAGGGCCACCGGGCGGTGGATCAGTGGAGAGGGCCGCCCGCCAGCGGACGGGCGGCGGGAGGTTCACGAGACGCACGGGGCCAAGCCGGCCCGGCCCCGTGAACCCTTCGCTCCGGATGATCGTGATCTTTCCTCGCCCGCCGCCGGGCCGTACCGTCGTGCCCGGCAGCAATGGCGGATGCGAAGGAACGGGCGCGATGGAGCAGTTGACGTACGACGCGGTGAAGGCGGCCGGGGAGCGGATCGCCGGGCGGGTGCGGCCGGTGGTCGTGGCGCGCGGGGACGAGGGCGAACGGACGTGGCTGGCTTTGGAGTTCCTGCAGCACACCGGGAGCTTCAAGGCCCGTGGCGCGCAGAACTTCCTCCTCGCCCACGCCGAGGCCGGCACCCTCCCCGACTCCGGCGTCACCATCGCCTCGGGCGGCAACGCCGGCCTCGCCTGCGCCTGGGCGGCCCGCGAACTCGGCGTCCGGGCCACGGTGTTCCTGCCCGAGACGGCCTCGCCGGTGAAGCTCGGCCGGCTGCGTTCGTACGGCGCCGAGGTGCGGCTGGCCGGGCGGGAGTACGCGGAGGCGCTCGCCGCGTGCGAGGACTTCGCGGCGACCAGTGGGGCGCTGGCCTCGCACGCGTACGACCACCCGCTGATCGCCGCCGGTGCCGGCACCGTGCTGGAGGAGATCCGCGCCCAGGTGCCGGGCCTGGACGCGGTGGTGGTCTCGGTGGGCGGCGGGGGCCTGTTCGCCGGAGTCGCCGTGGCGGCGCGCGAGCACGGCGTCCGCGTGGTGGCGGTGGAGCCGGAGGGCAGCCGGGCGCTCAACGCGGCGCTGGAGGCGGGCCGTCCGGTGGACGTCCCGGTGGCGTCGGTGGCCCAGGACGCGCTCGGCGCCCGCCGGGCGACCGCCCTCGCCGTAGCAGCCGCGGCGCACGAGGGCGTGCGGTCGGTGCTGGTGCCCGACGAGGCGATCGTCCGGGCCCGGCGGCGGCTGTGGGACGAGCGCCGGATCGCCGTCGAGTTCGCCGCCTCCACGGCCCTGGCCGCGCTCGACGGGGTGGAGGGCGAGCGCGTCGCCGTCCTGCTGTGCGGGGCCAACACCGACCCGTCCGATCTGGTCGAACGGGGCTAGCGGAACCCCTCTCGGGCGGGGCGGAGGGGCTCCGACCCGGACGTCACAGGTCGGCGAGCTCCCCCAGCCCGAGAGTGCGCAGCGTGTGGTTGGCCATCTGCAGGTGCCCGACGGCGTTCGGGTGGGCCGGGTCGTCCAGCCACGCGATCGGGGCGACGTCGCCGAACTCGGCGCGCCAGTGGGCCTCGTGGTCGACGAGCAGCGCCCCCGTCCCGGCGGCGAGCTCACGGACGGCCTGGCAGTAGGCGGGCAGTTCGGCGCGCGCGGGCAGCGCGTCGTGGCTGACGAGCAACGGCGTGTGCAGCACGATCTGCGCCCCGGCGGACCGCTCGATGATCTCCGTCATGGCGTCGCGGAACTCCGGGAGCCCGGCCAGACCGGCCCGCACGTCGTTGGTGCCGAGCGACAGCGACAGCACGTCGGGCCGGAACCGGCCGATGACGAAGTCGTACGCGCCGAGCACGTCCGTGGCCCGCCACGCCGACACCCCCGAGTTCACGACGATGTCCGTCAGCCGGCCGAGCTGCCAGCACACGCGCTCCTGGACGTGCTCCACCCACCCGCGCGCGCCGTGCGTGTGCAGGACGGCCTGCGTGATGCTGTCCCCGGCCATGACCCAGGTCATCGGCTCGTCGGCGAGTTCGATCATGCGGTTCTTCCCCCTTGCGTTCGTACCTGCGAGAGGAAGTTGATCACACGCCCGAGACCACCCGCGAGCGGTCGCTGCATGACTATGCAGTGATCATCATTTATATAAAACGATGCGTGGACCATGATGCACGGTCGACTGCTCGAAGCTCAATTCCGGCTCAAATAGTGGACCTACTGACGAGTCACGTAATGTGCTCGAAACGTCCACACCCCCTACCAGCGAGAATGTCCGGAAAAGTAGGTAAACATTCAGTAATGAAATCTGTGCATAGGCCTATGAATAGCCCTACTGTGTGGCAACTCTCCAGAGCTGCTCCGCCTGCCGGGGCCCCCACACACAGAGAGAATTCCCATGGTCTCCACCAACCAGGTGTCCCCGCCGGGACAGAGCACCGGCTCCGGGTCCGGTACCACCCACCGGACGCTCCGCCGGAACGTCGGTCTCATCGGCCTCATGTGGGCCTCGGTCGGCTCGATCATCGGCTCGGGCTGGCTGTTCGGCGCCAAGAACGCCGTCACCGCCGCAGGCCCGGCCGCGATCATCTCCTGGGGCATCGGCGCCGTCGCGATCGTCCTGCTGGCGCTCGTGCACGCCGAACTCGGCGGGCTCTTCCCGGTCTCCGGCGGCACCGCGCGCTACCCGCACTACGCCTTCGGCGGCCTCGCAGGCATGTCCTTCGGCTGGTTCTCCTGGCTCCAGGCCGCCACCGTCGCCCCGATCGAGGTCGAGGCGATGATCGGCTACGCCAAGCACTGGTCCTTCGCCGACGGGCTCCAGAACACCAACGGGACCCTCACCACCAGCGGGTTCGTCGTGGCGACCGCCCTGATGGCGGTGTTCGTCGCGGTCAACTTCCTCGGCGTGCGAGTCCTTGCGCGTACGAACAGCGTCGCGACCTGGCTGAAGATCTTCGTGCCGCTTTTCACGATCTTCGTCCTCGCGATCACCAGCTTCCACGGCTCGAACTTCACCTCGCACGGCTTCGCGCCGTTCGGCGCCAAGGGCGTGCTCGCCGCGATCAGCACCAGCGGCATCATCTTCGCGCTGCTCGGCTTCGAGCAGGCCATCCAGATCGCCGGTGAGAGCCGCAACCCCAAGCGCGACATCCCCCGCGCCGTGCTCGGGTCGGTCGCCATCGGCACCCTGATCTACACCCTGCTCCAGGTCGTCTTCATCGGCGCCCTGCCGGTCAGCGCCTTCGCCAACGGCTGGGCCAAGCTGGACTTCCCCGGCATCGACGGCCCCTTCGCGGGCCTGGCCACCCTGGTCGGCCTCGGCTGGCTGTCCTGGGTCCTGTACATGGACGCCATCATCTCCCCCGGTGGCACCGGCCTGATCTACACCACCGCCACCTCGCGCATCTCCTACGGCCTGAGCCGCAACGGCTACGCCCCGCAGAAGTTCGAGCGCCTGGACAAGAACGGCGTGCCGTGGTTCGGCCTGATCATCTCGTTCGTCACCGGCGTCATCTGCTTCCTGCCCTTCCCGAGCTGGCAGGAGCTGGTCGGCTTCATCACCTCCGCCAGCGTGCTGATGTACGCGGGCGCCCCGCTGGCCTTCGGCGCCCTGCGCCGTCGCCTGCCCGACCGTGAGCGCTCCTACCGCCTCCCGGCGGGCGGGGTCATCTCGCCGGCCGCGTTCGTGGTCGCCAGCCTCATCATCTACTGGTCCGGCTGGCAGACCCTGTCCCGCCTGGGCATCGCGATCGTCCTCGGCTACGTCCTGCTCGGCAGCTACGCCGCCTACGCGATCAAGAAGGGCCTGCCGAACGCCCCGCGCCTGAACTGGAAGGCCGCGCAGTGGCTGCCGGTCTACCTGATCGGCCTGGGCCTGGTCTCCTGGCAGGGCGGCTTCGGGGACGGCGCCGGCCGGATCCCGATGTGGTACGACATGGGCATCGTCGCGGTCTTCGCGCTCGGCATCTACTACTGGGCGATCCGCGTCGCCCTGCCGGCCGAGGACATCGAGCGCGAGGTCGCCGACGTGGAGGTGGTCGACGCGGGCGGTCACTGATCCGCGGCGCGGGGCTGACTCCCTGCCCCCGATCGGCCGCTCCCGGCGCCGGGGCCCCCACCACGGGCCCCGGTCGCGGGCACCCGGCCACGAGATCCTGACCGAACGCACCTGAACAACCCGAGCCTTTCGCACCCCAACGGCGGGCCCGCCGGTCGAGCAGCGACCGACGGGCCCGTTCGTGTGCGCCGCCCGGACGCCGCGCGTCAGAGGCGGAGCACGGCCTTGAGCGCCGCCGTCACCTCCGCCTGCGGATCGTCGGCCGCCCCCGGCGAGCGCCACGCCACGAAGCCGTCCGGCCGCACCAGCACCGCACCGTCCGGGCCGATGCCGTGCAGCTCGGCGAAGTCCGCGCCCGGCTCCGGCGCCAGGTCGTCCTCCGCGTCGTCGCCGATCCGGTACGCGTCCATCGGGACGGCCAGCTCGTCCGCCGCCCGCCGGGCACCCGCCCGCCAGGCCTCGCCGTCCGGGCCGGTGAGCAGCACCATCGCCTGCTCGTACAGGTCCAGCGTGGACAGCCGCACGCCCGCGCACACCAGCCACTGGTGCGGGGCGCGGCTGCCGGGCTCACCCGCCGACTCGAACTTCTCGGGGACGACCTCCCCCGCCGGGTCCGCCCCGGCCACCGCGCCCCGCGGGTAGCGGTAGCCGAGCGCCACGGCCAGCACCCCGGCCTGGCGCCCGACGCCCGGCACGACCGCGTACCCGGGGTGGCTGTGCTCGGCCGAGCGGGCCGAGGCGCGCTCGCTGGTCACCCGCGCCACCGGGCGGCGCTCCTGTCCGTACGTCTCCAGCAGGCCCGGCCCGGCCCAGCCGCACAGCACGGCGGCCAGCTTCCAGGCCAGGTTGTGCGCGTCCTGGATGCCGGTGTTGGAGCCGAACGCGCCGGTCGGGGACATCTCGTGCGCCGAGTCGCCGGCGAGGAAGACCCGCCCGGTGCCGTAGCTCTCGGCGACCCGCTCGGCCGCGTGCCACGGCGCCCGGCCGGTCACCTCCACGTCCAGCTCCGGCATGCCGACCGCGGTGCGGATGTGCCGCTCGCACCGCTCGTCGGTGAACGCCTCCAGCGGCTCGCCGTGCTCGGGGTGCCACGGCGCGTGGAAGACCCACTCCTCACGGTTGTCCACCGGCAGCAGCGCGCCGTCCGCCTCCGGGTTGGTGAGGTAGCAGGCGATGAAGTGCCGGTCGCCCACGGCCTCGGCCAGCCGCTTGGCCCGGAACGTGATGCTCACGTTGTGGAACAGCTCGCCCTTGCCGCTCTGCCCGATGCCCAGCCGCTCGCGCACCGGACTGCGCGGGCCGTCCGCCGCGACCAGGTACTCCGAGCGCACCACCCGCTCCTCGCCGGTCTCCCGGCTGCGCAGCACCGAGGTGACGCCGTCGGCGTCCTGCTCGAAGGAGACCAGCTCGGTGCCGAAGCGGATGTCGCCGCCGAGGTCGCGGGCCGCGCGCAGCAGCACCGGCTCCAGGTCGTTCTGGCTGCACAGGCACCACGAGCTGGGGCTGAAGCGGGCCAGGCGCCCGCCCGGGTCGATCTCCCGGAACAGCCACTCCTGCTCGGCGCCGGTCAGCGAGGGCGCCTGGAGGATGCCGTGGTTCGGGGCCAGCACCGAGGCCGCCTCGCGGATCGCCGGCTCGATCCCGGCCACCCGGTACAGCTCCATGGTGCGGACGTTGTTGCCTCGGCCACGCGGGTGACGCGAGGTGTCGGCGTGCTTCTCGACCAGGAGGTGTCTGACCCCCAGTCGGCCGAGGAAGAGCGAGGCCGACAGCCCGACCAGCGAGCCGCCCACGATCAGGACCGGCACCCGGTCGTCTACCTTCGGATTCATCAATTGCTCCACCCTGTACGGGGTTCCGCGGCCCGGCCCGTGGGCCCGGCACCGCCCTCGAAGGGGCCCGCAGCGGCGGCCGCCCCGGTCTTCCATCCCCCGCCGGGGCCGGCTTGTGCCGCCCCTTCGCCCGGATGGCCCGCAAATCTCGCGCGCCCCCGGACGCGCCGCGCACGATCGACCTCAGGCCTGGCGCCGACGGCCCGGGCCGACCGCCATCGCACCGCCCCTTCCCAGGGCCGGGAGCGCCCCGCCGGACGCGGCCGGAGTACGGCCCGCAGCGTGCGGCCCAGAGCAGAAAGTGGATCATGACAACTCTGTCCGAACCGCAGGCGCCGCAGCACGCGGAATCCGAGACCCGGCTGCGGGTCGTCCTGATGCTGGAGATCCAGGACGGCGCGCAGCAGCGCTTCCTCGACGTCTACGAGCAGCTGCGCCACCAGGTGGCCGCGGTGCCCGGCCACGTCAGCGACCAGCTGTGCCAGTCGATCAACGACCCGCGGCAGTGGCTGATCACCAGCGAGTGGGAGGACCAGGAGACGTTCCTGCAGTGGGTCGACAGCGACGCCCACCGGGAGATGGTCAAGCCCATGCACGGTTGCGTCAGCGACAACTTCCGCTCGATGCGCTACGTCGTCCTGCGCGAGACCTCCGCCGCCGGCGGCGCCACCGGCACCCGGGCCCCGATGGAGGTGCCGCCCGGCCTGCCCCGCACCGAGCCCGCCGGCCACGTCGGCCCGCCCAAGGCCGCGCCCGGCCCCGACGGCGTCGTGCGCCACGCCCTGACCTTCACGGTCAAGCCCGGCAGCGAGCCCGAGGTGGCCCGGATCCTGGCCGGCTACACCTCCCCCAAGGCCGACGTGGACGAGCACACCCGGCTGCGCCGCACCTCGCTGTTCATGCACGGCAACCGGGTCGTGCGGGCCGTCGAGGTGACCGGCAACCTGGGCGACGCGCTGCGCCACGTCGCGATGCAGCCCGAGGTGCGGGCCGTCGAGGAGGCCATCAACCCGTACCTGGAGGAGGCCCGGCAGCTCGGCGACCCGCAGTCCGCGCGCGCCTTCTTCGCCCGCGCCGCGCTGCCCGCCAAGGAGCAGGCGATCGCCACCGCGCCCTCGTCCGGGCGCCTGCACCGGCACGCCGTGCTCTACCCGGTCCGCCCCGGCTGCGGCACGGCCGTCACCGAGCTGCTGGCCGGCCACGACGACCTCGCCACCGCCGACCCGACCGGCCCCGTCGCGGCGAGCACCGTGTTCCAGCGCGACGACGTCGTCGTGCGCCTGGTGGACCTGCGGGTGCCCGCCGAGGCCGACCCGGGCGCCGCGCTCGGCGTGGCCGGCGACGAGGGCGCCGCGGCGCTCGCCCGGCTGCTCGACCTCGGCGCGGAGGGCGACCTGCGCACCGTCGCCGGCCGGCGCGCGTTCCTCGCCGCCCGGGGCATGACCCCGATCACCGACCGCAGCTCGCAGGCGAACTGACGGACAGTCACCACACCCGGAGGAACCCCATGTCCACGCAGTACCCACGGATCGTCGACGTCGACGAGGCTCCGGAGAACCGCCGCCACGGCGCCGAGCTGCGCACCATGCTCACCCCGACCAGCTGCGGGGCGACCAGCGGCTTCATGGGCCTGGCCATCGTCCGGCCCGGGGAGCGGATCGCCGAGCACTACCACCCGTACTCCGAGGAGTTCGTGTTCGTCGTCTGCGGCGACCTGGAGGTGGACCTGGACGGCGAGACCCGCTCCCTCGGGCCCGACCAGGGCCTGATGATCCCGATCAACATGCGCCACCGCTTCCGCAACGTCGGCACCACCGAGGCGCGGATGGTCTTCCAGCTCAGCCCGCTCGCCCCGCGCCCCGACCTCGGCCACGTCAGCACCGAGGACCACACGGGCTGCGCGGAGCACGCCGGCGCCGGGGAGTCCGCCGCGTCCGGCCCGCCGGAACACGCCAAGGTGGCCTCGTGACCCGGCGGGTCGCCGTCACCGGGATCGGCGTGGTGGCGCCCGGCGGGGTCGGGGTGCCGGCCTTCTGGGACCTCCTCACCTCCGGCCGCACCGCCACCCGGGGCATCACGCTCTTCGACCCCACCGGGTTCCGCTCCCGGATCGCCGCCGAGTGCGACTTCGACCCGGCGGCGCACGGGCTGGGCCCCGAGGACGTCCAACGGGCCGACCGCTACGTGCAGTTCGCGATGGTGGCGGCCGGCGAGGCGGTCGCCGACGCGGGCCTGGACCTCGCCGCCGAGGACCCGTGGCGGATCGCCGTCTCGCTCGGCACCGCCGTCGGCGGCACCACCCGCCTGGAGCACGACTACGCCCTGGTCAGCTCGTCCGGCGCCCGCTGGGACGTCGACCACCGGCAGGCCGAACCGCAACTGCACCGGGCGTTCGCGCCCAGCACGCTGGCCTCCGCGGTCGCCGAGCGGATCGGCGCGCACGGCCCGGTGCAGACCGTCTCCACCGGCTGCACCTCCGGCCTGGACGCGATCGGCTACGGCTTCCGGGCCGTCGAGGAGGGACGCGCCGACATCTGTGTCGCCGGCGCCTCCGACTCCCCGATCTCGCCGATCACCGTCGCGTGCTTCGACGCCATCAAGGCCACCAGCGAGCGCAACGACGACCCGGAGCACGCCTCCCGCCCCTTCGACGCCCACCGGGACGGTTTCGTCCTCGGCGAGGGCGGCGCCGTCCTGGTGCTGGAGGAGCTGGAGCACGCCCGCCGCCGCGGCGCCCGCATCTACGGGGAGGTCGGCGGCTTCGCCACCTACGGCAACGCCTACCACATGACCGGCCTCACCCAGGAGGGGCTGGAGATGTCCCGGGCGATCGACGACGCGCTCGCCCACGCCCGGGTGAACACCACCGACGTCGACTACGTCAACGCGCACGGCTCGGGCACCAAGCAGAACGACCGGCACGAGACCGCCGCCGTGAAGCGCTCGCTCGGCCCGCACGCGTACGGGACGCCGATGAGCTCGATCAAGTCGATGGTCGGGCACTCGCTCGGCGCGATCGGCGCCATCGAGGTCGTCGCCTGCACGCTGGCGCTCGCCCACGGCGTCGTGCCGCCCACCGCCAACTACGAGACTCCCGACCCGGAGTGCGACCTCGACTACGTGCCGCGCACCGCGCGCGAGCTGCCGCTGAGCCACATCCTCTCGGTCGGCAGCGGGTTCGGCGGATTCCAGTCCGCCGTCGTGCTCAAAAGAACGGGGTGAGATCCATGACGTCACGTCAGCAGGGCCGCCGGGCGGTGATCACCGGCATCGGCGTGGTGGCACCGAACGGTGTCGGGGCCGACGCCTTCTGGAAGGCCACCAGGCAGGGCGTGAGCGTCCTCGACCGGATATCCCGCGAGGGCTGCACCGCGCTGCCGCTGCGCGTCGCCGGACAGGTGCGGGACTTCGACCCGCAGGCCGTGATCGACAGCCGCTACCTGGTGCAGACCGACCGCTTCACGCACTACGCGATGGCCGCCGCCGACCTGGCCGTGACCGACGCCCGCTTCACGCCCGACCCCGAACAGCCCTACGCCGTCGGCGTGGTGACCGCGGCCGGCTCCGGCGGCGGCGAGTTCGGCCAGCGCGAGCTCCAGCAGCTCTGGGGCCAGGGCCCCCGGTTCGTCGGCCCCTACCAGTCCATCGCCTGGTTCTACGCGGCCAGCACCGGACAGATCTCCATCCGCGGCGGCTACAAGGGCCCCTGCGGCGTCGTCGCCAGCGACGAGGCCGGCGGCCTGGACGCGCTCGCCCACGCCGCCCGCTCGATCGAGCACGGCACCGACGCGGTGGTGGCCGGCGCCGCGGAGGCCCCGCTCGCGCCGTACTCGATGGTCTGCCAGCTCGGCTACCCCGAGCTCAGCCTCGCCGACGATCCCGACCGGGCCTACCTGCCGTTCACCGCGCAGGCCTGCGGCTTCTCCCCCGCCGAGGGCGGCGCGATGGTGCTGCTGGAGGACGAGGGGACCGCGCGGCGCCGCGGCGCCGTCGTCCGCGCCCACCTGGCCGGGCACGGCGCCACCTTCACCGGCGCCTCCCGGTGGGAGGAGTCCCGCGAGGGCCTGGCCGCCGCGATCCGGACCGCGCTGGACGAGGCCCGGATCGCACCCGAGGAGGTCGACGTGGTCTTCGCCGACGCGCTCGGCGTCCCGGCCGCCGACCGGGCCGAGGCCCTCGCCATCGCCGACGCCCTCGGCCCGGCCGCCGAGCGCGTCCCGGTCACCGCGCCCAAGACCGGCACCGGCCGCGCCTACTGCGGCGCCCCGCTGCTGGACGTCGCGGCCGCCGTCCTCGCCATGGAGGACGGCGTGCTCCCGCCCACCCCCAACGTCACCGAGGTCTGCCACGACCTCGCCCTGGTGACCGGCCGCGCCCGGCCGGCCGAGTTGCGCACCGCGCTGGTGCTCAGCCGCGGGCTGATGGGCTCCAACTCCGCGCTGGTGCTCCGGCGCGGGGAGCGGTCCTGACCCGCGCGGCAATCCAGAAGTGCCATCAGTGCCGGACGTTCCAGCTGTTCCGCAGTTCCGCAGTTCCGCAGTTCCGCAGTTCCGAAGCTCCGAAGGGACACCCCGTGAGCAACACCCTCAGTTACCCCGAACTGGCAGCCCTGCTCCAGGCCCGGGCCGGCGTCACCGTCGAACCCGACGAACTGGAGCGCCCCGGCTCCTACTTCGACGACTTCGGCGTCGACTCACTCGGCCTGCTCGGCGTGGTCGGCGAGTTGGAGAACCGGCACGGCCTCAAGGTCACCTCGGGCGCCGAGTCCGCCAAGACCCCGGCCGAGTTCGTCCAGCTCGTCAACGCCTCCCTCGCGACGAAGGCCGGTGCCTGACATGCCCGGACACACCGACAACGAGATCGTCATCGCCGCTCCGCTCGACCTGGTCTGGGAGATGACCAACGACCTGGAGAACTGGCCGGACCTGTTCAGCGAGTACGCCTCCGTCGACGTCCTGGAGCGCGACGGCGACAGCGTCCGCTTCCGGCTCACCATGCACCCGGACGAGAACGGCCAGGTGTGGAGCTGGGTCTCCGAGCGCACCACCGACAAGTCCTCGCTCGCGGTGCGCGCCCGCCGGGTCGAGCCCGGCCCGTTCGAGTTCATGGAGATCCGCTGGGAGTACGCGGAGGTCCCGTCCGGCACGAAGATGCGCTGGATCCAGGACTTCGCCATGAAGCCCACCGCGCCGGTGGACGACGACGGCATGGTCAACCACATCAACAAGAACTCCCGGATCCAGATGCAGCTGATCCGCGAGAAGGTCGAGCTGCGGGCCGGGGAGAGGTGAGCGGAGTGCACCGCGCCCTGATCGTCGCCCGGATGAAGCCGGAGGCGGCCCCCGACATCGCCGAGGTGTTCGCCGAGTCCGACCGCGGCGACCTGCCGCACCTGATCGGCGTCACCGGCCGCAGCCTCTTCCAGTTCGGCGACGTCTACCTGCACCTCATCGAGGCCGACCGCCCGCCGGGCCCGGCCGTCGCCAAGGTCGTCGGTCACCCGGAGTTCCGGGCCGTCAGCGACCGCCTCACCGCCTACGTCCAGGCGTACGACCCCGCCACCTGGCGGGAGCCCAAGGACGCGATGGCGCGCGAGTTCTACCGCTGGGACCGCTGAGCCGCAGCGCCCCGCCGAGTCCTCGCGACCCTTTGGGCCCGCCCCCGGCCACCCGCCGGGGGCGGGCCCACGCACGTCCCGGCCCGCCTTCGAGCGCCGACGGTTCGTGGCCGTCGTAACCCCGTTCACCCGGATCGCCCGCGCGCTCGGGTGAACCCGCCCGGGAGTCCATTCGAAAGGCGCACCCGCCACGCGGGCCCCGCGCTCCTCCGGTGGCAGGCGGCGGCGCCGTGGTTGACGGTGGATCAGGCGCATTCCCCGCGAGTCCCCTTGCCCGGCACCCGCCGGGCGTCGCGGGCCAGCGCGCCGGAAGGATCATCCTCATGCGTTCTGCACGCACGCTGCTCGCCGGAGCGGCCGTCGCCGCCGTCCTGACCGTCGGCACCCCCCTCGCCTTCGCGGACGGGTCCGCGGACCAGGGCAAGAACCTCACCTGGCAGGAGAAGCAGCCCGACAAGGCCGCCAGTACCGATGACAAGGGCGCGGGCGACCACAAGGGTTCCTCCGCCACCGAAGAGCACAAGGGCTCGGAGGAACACAAGGGCTCGGAGGAACACAAGGGCAGCGACGCCTACGGCGACAAGGGCGAGGAGCACAAGGCCCCGCACGGCGGTGTGCACACCGGCGGCGGCGGCCTGGCCCTGTCCGGCGGTGGCCTGGCCTCGGGCGCGGTCCTGCTCCTCGGCGGGCTCGGCGCGGGCGCCCTCGCCCTGCGCCGCGGCCGCCGCACGGCCGGCGCCGCCGTCTGATCCCCGCCGCCGCCCCTGGGCGCCACCCCGCCACCGCGGGGGCGCGCCCGGGGGCGGTGGCCCGTCCCGCGGGCGCCCTCCCGCGGGCGCCGTTCCGGAAAGGTGGGCCTCGGTGCTTCCCGTCCCTGGCACGTCCAAGCTGCTACGCGTCGGCATGAGCGCGGCAGCGGTCGGCGTGCTGCTGATGTACAACTCGGTGGACTCCCGGACCGCCGACGAGTCCTCGTCCGCCGAGGCCGCTCCCCCGGCCGCCACCGCACCGGCCGCCCCCGGCCCGTCGGCCTCCCCCGCCGCGGCGGGCAAGCCGGGCCCGACGGCCGCCACGGGCGCGGCGGCGGCACCGGCGGCACCGGCGCTGAAGCGGTCCAAGCCGACCCGGCTGCGGATCCCGCAGATCGCCGTGGACGCCCCCTTCACCGAGCTGACGCTCGGCCCGGCGGGCCAGCTCAACGCCCCGCCGCCGGACGACAAGAACCTGGTCGGCTGGTACAAGGACGGCGCGACCCCGGGTGAGCGCGGCAGCGCCGTCGTCGCCGGCCACGTCGACACCACCAAGGGCCCGGCGGTGTTCCTGCTGCTGAGCCTGCTGCTGCCGGGCAACAAGGTCGAGGTGGCGCGCGCGGACGGCACCGTCGCGGTGTTCTCGGTGGATTCCGTCGAGACCTTCGCCAAGAACGCCTTCCCCGACCAGAAGGTGTACGGCAAGACCCCGGACGCGCAGCTGCGGCTGATCACCTGCGGCGGCGTGTACGACAAGAAGCGGCGGGACTACCTCGACAACGTCGTCGTGTTCGCCCACCTGGAGTCCTCGCACAAGGCGTGACCTCCACGCGCAACGGCCGCTGCTCCCCGTCGAGTCGGGGGGCAGCGGCCGTTCGGCGCGCGGTGGGCGGGTCAGCCGCGGACGGTGGCCTCGAAGGCGTGCAGGTAGGGGTTGACCGGGCGGACGTCGGAGACGTCCAGGCCGGCCGCCTCCATCAGCCGGACCAGGCTCTCCTTGGAGTGCTTCGCGCCGCCGACGTTGAGCAGCAGCATCAGGTCCATCGCGGTGGTGAAGCGCATCGACGGGCTGTCGTCGACGAGATTCTCGACGACCACGACGCGCGCGCCCGGCCGGGCCACGGCCACGACGTTGCCGAGGGTGCGGCGGGTGCTCTCGTCGTCCCACTCCAGGATGTTCTTGATGATGTAGAGGTCGGCGCGGACGGGGATGTCCTTGCGGCAGTCCCCGGGCACCAGGCGGGCCCGCGCCGAGAACGCGCCGCCGTCCTGGAGCCGCGCGTCCGCCCCGGCCACCACCTTGGGCAGGTCGAGCAGGGTGCCGTGCAGCGCCGGGTGCTTCTCCAGCAGGCTGGCGAGGACGTGGCCCTGGCCGCCGCCGATGTCCGCCACCGAGTCGACACCGGTGAGGTCCAGGTAGTCGGCGAAGTCCCGGGCGGACTGCCGGCTGGAGGTGGTCATCGCCTTGTCGAAGACCTTCGCCGAGTCGTGCGCGTCGCTGTGCAGGTAGTCGAAGAACTCCTTGCCGAACAGCTCAGGGAAGACGTTGCGGCCCGAGCGCACCGCCTCGTCCAGCTTCGGCCAGGCCTCCCAGGTCCACGGTTCGGTGCACCAGAGGGAGATGTAGCGCAGCGAGTTGGGGGCGTCCTCGCGCAGCAGGCGGGACATCTCGGTGTGCTCGAAGCGCTCCTCGCCAGGCTCGGCCGTCTCGGCGAAGATGCCGTAGCAGGTGAGCGCGCGCAGCAGGCGGCGCAGCGGGCGGGGTTCGATGTCGAGCGCGGCGGAGAGCTCGGTGACGGTCATCGGCGTGTCGCCGAGCGCGTCGGCGACGCCGAGCCGGGCGGCGGCCCGGACGGCCGCGGCGCAGGCGGCGCCGAAGACGAGCTCGCGCAGGCGCATCGCGGCCTGGGGGCTGGTGTGGGCGGGTGCGGTGGTCATGGGCGGTCCTTCGGGGGTCTGGGGTGACGGTGGGCTTCAGCAGCGGCCGGACGGCTCGGACACGGCGCAGGTGTTGCGGGCGAAGGTGTTGCCGGTGCCGGTGTCGCGGTCGGCGAGGTCCGCGGGGCCGTTGCCGCTCAGCTTGTTGCCGGTGACGCTCACCCGGGTGTTGGGGACGCCGACGACGCTCTTGAACAGGACGATGCCGCCGGAGAAGTCCGTGCGGCCGACGTTGTCGTGGACCTCGTTGTCGGTCACCCGGGCGTCCTCGGTGCCGGTGAGCACGATGCCGGCGCCCTGGATGGCGCCGAGGCGGGGATTGGCGGGGCAGAACTTGTTGTTGGCGACCACCCGGTTCTTCCTGACGTCGAGGTCCCCGGCGCGGGGCACGCCCTCGTCGCCGACCACGAAGACCCCACCGCAGTTGCCGCTGATCTCGTTGCCCTGGACGGTCAGCGCGCGCAGCCGGCGCACGGTGACGCCGACCCGGTTCCCGGAGAGCTCGTTGCCCTCGACGCGGGTGCCCCCGGTGTCGGGCGCGCCGCCCTCGCGGTAGGCGTAGTTGGCGAGGAAGACGCCGGACTGGCCGTTGTCGGTCGCGCGGTTGCCGAGGATGACGGCCCTGGTGGAGATCTCCTGGCTGATGCCCTGCTGGCCGTTGTCGTGGACGTAGGTGGCGCGGACGGTCAGGCCGGTGGTGCCGCTGGCGTCGATGCCGTTCCTGGTGAAGCCCGTGACGGCGAGGGCCTCGATGGTGACGTCGGGCAGCGGGGCCGCCTCGGTGCCGTCCACGCAGAGGCCGTGGCCGGCGGTGGCGCAGGCGTTCTCGGTGCCGTCGCCGGGCACGATCACGGTGGCGGGGCCGGCGCCGCGCAGGGTGAGGCCGGGGGTGGTGACGCGGACGCTGCCGCGGTACGTGCCGGGCAGGACCTGGACGGTGTCGCCGGGCCGGGCGGCGTCGACGGCCCGCTGGATCGATTCGCCGGGGTGGACGAGGATCAGCGCCGGCTCGGCCGCGTGGGCGGGGGCGGCGGCGAGGACGGTGGTCAGGGAGCAGACCGCGGCGGTGGCCGCGGCGAGGTGGTGGACCCGTCGCGTGGGCATGTGTGGACCTGTTCTTTCCTCCGCGCGGGGCCCGGGACGCCGTCGGCGCCGGGACGTCCTGGCGCGGCGCTCGTCCTGCGCGGTACGTGGTGTGTGCGGGTGATGACGGACGGTGGGGACGACCGAATCGACGCTATGGGCGCCCGGGTGGGCCCGCCACCAGGGCTGGGCTGCGGGACTGACGGGGCGTCGGCCGGTCGGCGGTACGGCCCGGCACGGCGCGCCGGGCGGGGCCCGGACGGCGCCGCCGGGCCCGTTTTCGGGACACGCCCGGCCGCGTGGCATGCTCGGGGCCGTGAACAGCACCGCTCCCGTACCGCCCGCCGCCATCGTCCGCAACCCGATCGGCGCCCACGTGCCGGTCGCCGCCCGCGGTCTGGCCGGGACCGGCCTCGCGTACGCGCGGCGGGTCGGCGCGGAGACGGTGCAGGTGTTCGTGGCGAACCCGCGCGGCTGGGCCACGCCGCCGGGCAACCCCGCGCAGGACGAGGAGTTCCGCACCGCCTGCGCCGAGCAGGGCGTCCCTGCCTGGGTGCACGCGCCGTACCTGATCAACTTCGGCTCCGACAACCCCGCGACGAGGGAGCGCTCGGCCGTCTCACTGCGCCACTCCCTGCTTCGCGGGCACGCGATCGGCGCCCTCGGGGTCGTCCTTCACACCGGCTCCGCCGTCGGCACGGCACCCGGGGGCGGCTCCCGCCGGGCCGAGGCGATGGCCCAGGTGCGGGCGGACGTCCGGCCGCTGCTGGACGAACTCGACGCGCTCGGCGACGACGCGCCCTGGCTGCTGCTGGAACCGACGGCCGGCCAGGGCAGCTCCCTCTGCTCCCGGATGGAGGACCTCGCCGAGTACGTCGAGGCGCTGGAGGGCCACCCGAAGGTCGGCGTCTGCCTCGACACCTGCCACGCCTTCGCCGCCGGGCACGACCTCGCCGTGCCGGGCGGCGTCACGGCGGCCCTGGACGCGCTGGTCGACGCCGCCGGTCCCGGCCGGCTGCGGCTGATCCACGCCAACGACTCCGAGGACGTCGTCGGCGCGCGCAAGGACCGGCACGCCAACATCGGCGCCGGGATGATCGGCGCGGAGCCGTTCCGCGAGCTGTTCGAGCACCCGGCGACGGCCGGCGTGCCGCTGGTCGTCGAGACGCCCGACCGCAAGCACGGCGGGGACGGCACCGGGCACGCGATGGACATCACCGCCCTGAAGGAGCTGCGCGAGCGGGCCACCGTCAGGGTGTAGCGGGTCCCCGACCGGGCGCGGGCTCTCGGGAGGCCGGTCCGGGGCCGCGATGGCAGGCTGGACGAGTCACTGCCTCCGGCTCCTGGGGTCCCGCGATGACCGCTACCCGCAAACTCGCCGCGCTGCCGTGCGGCCACCGCGGCAAATGGGTGGTGCTGGCGATCTGGCTGATCCTGCTGGTCGCCACCGGCCCGCTCGCCGGGAAGCTCATGGGCGCCGAGGACAACCAGGCGTCCAGCTGGCTGCCCGGCAACGCCGAGTCGACGAAGGTGCTGAACGAACAGCGCGCCTTCCAGCCGATCGAGACCGCCCAGGCCGTCGTCGTCTACGACCGCCCCGGCGGGCTCACCCCCGCCGACCGGGCCCAGGGCGCCCGCGACGCCGCCACGTTCGCCACCGCCCCGCACGTCCTCGGACCGGTCATCGGTCCGGTGGTGTCCGGCGACGGGCAGGCCATGCAGACGATCGTCCCGATCGACGTCGGCACCAACGGCTGGAACGACCTGCGCCCCGCCGTGGACAGCCTGCGCGCCACCGCCGCCGCCGACAGCCACGGCATGACCACCCACGTCACCGGCCCGGCCGGGGTCGGCGCCGACCAGGCCAAGGCCTTCGCCGGCATCGACAGCTCCCTGCTCGTCGCCACCGTCAGCGTCGTGATCGTGCTGCTGCTGCTCACCTACCGCAGCCCGGTGCTCTGGACCCTCCCGCTGATCTCCGCCGCCGGCGCACTCACCGTCGCCGAGGCCGTCATCTACCTGCTCGCCGAGCACGCCGGGCTCACCGTCAACGCGCAGAGCGCCGGCATCCTGGTCGTGCTCGTCCTCGGCGCGGGCACCGACTACGCCCTGCTGCTCACCGCCCGCTACCGCGAGGAACTGCGCCGCCACGAGGACCGCCACGAGGCGATGGCGTTCGCCCTGCACCGGGCCGGGCCCGCGATCCTGGCGTCCTCGGCGACCGTCGTCGCGTCGATGCTGTGCCTGCTGATCGCCGAGATGAACTCCACCCGCGGCCTCGGTCCGGTGTGCGCCATCGGGGTGCTGGTCGCGCTGGCGGCCATGCTGACGCTGCTGCCCGCGCTGCTGGTGATCATGGGACGGTGGGTGTTCTGGCCGGTCAAGCCCGGCTACGGCACGGCCGAGCCGACGAGGACCGGCCGCTGGGCGCACATCGGCACGTGGATCGCCCGCCGCCCGCGCAAGGTCTGGGTCGGGACGGCGCTCGCCCTCTCGGCCTGCTGCGTCGGGCTGGTGTCGCTCAACGCCAACGGGCTCGGCACCGCCGCCTCGTTCACCGGCACGCCGGACTCCGTCGTCGGCCAGCAGGTGCTGGAGCAGCACTTCCCCGCCGGCACCGGCTCACCGCTCACCGTCATCTCGACGGCGGCGGGCGCGGACGCCGTCCGGGCCGCCGCGCAGTCCACGCCCGGCGTCGCCGGGACGTCCGCGCCCATGACGCACGCCGGGCAGGCGCGCTTCCAGGCCACGCTCACGGACCCGCCGGACAGCCAGGCGGCGAAGGACACCGTGGACCGGGTCCGCGCCGCCGTCCACGCCGTCCCGGGCGCCGACGCCAAGGTCGGCGGCAACACCGCGGTGATCCTCGACGCCGGCCGGGCCGCCGGCAACGACAACCGGGCGATCATCCCGCTCGTCCTCGGCGTCGTCCTGGTCATCCTCGCGCTGCTGCTGCGGGCCGTCACCGCGCCGCTCGTGCTGATCGCGACCGTCGTGCTCTCGTACGCGGCGACGCTCGCCATCAGTGTGTTCTTCTTCGAGCACGTCTTCGGGTTCCAGGGCGAGGACAACGCGTTCCCGCTGTTCGTCTTCGTCTTCCTGGTCGCCCTCGGCATCGACTACAACATCTTCCTGATGACGCGCGTGCGCGAGGAGGCCGCCCACCGCGGCACCCGCGAGGGGGCCGTCGCGGGCCTCGCCGCCACCGGCGGCGTCATCACGTCGGCGGGGCTGATCCTCGCCAGCACCTTCGCCGTGCTCGGCACCCTGCCCGTCGTGGGGCTCGCGGAGATCGGGTTCGCCGTCGCGCTGGGCGTCCTCATCGACACCCTGGTGGTGCGGTCGGTGCTGGTGACCGCGCTCACCGTCGACCTCGGCCGGCACATCTGGTGGCCGAGCCCGCTCTCCCGGCCGGCCGAGGTCCGGCAGATGGAGCCGAGCGGACGCACGTGAGCCCGGGGAGCGCCGAACACTCCCCGGACCCACGGTCAGCCCAGCCGGATCAGCCGGATCAGCTGCAGTCGCCGATGCAGGCGTCCTCGCTGTGCTCGCGGAAGTTGAACCAGCTGGCGTGCGGGCCGAACAGGCCGACACCGGCCGAACCCGAGTCCAGGCTCTGGCCGGACGACATGTCCGACGCGTGCCAGTGCGCCATCGCCGGGGCCGGCGCCGCGAGGGCGGCGGCGCCGGTGACGGCCACGATCACGGCGACCTTGCGGATGTTTCCACGAAGCGACATCAAATGTCCTTTGGGTGGTCTCTGGTCATGAGGGAACGCCCAGGAGCCGACCGCGAACCTCACCCGGCCGCCCCGCGGGCACCAGCACAGATTTGCACACGAACCCGCACGAACCCACCCACGCCGCAAGCCCGCTGAGACAACCGGGTGACCGATCTCCCTCGCCCGGGTGAAGGCGGACCGCCGGGCCTCACCCGAACGGCCGTCAGTACCGCACGCCGGGCGCGAGCGGGACGTCGCGAACTCGAGGTGCTGAGCGCTCGCCGGTCTCCTGTCCGGCGCGCCCGAGGCGCGGCGCCACATGTACCGCGTCGACCACCCGCCCCCGCGGTTGCCGCCCACATCGCTCAAGTCGGCTCCACCCGAGGCCCCTTGAGCGCTCACACCCCTGCTCCGGGAAGCGGCCGACCCGCCTGGTCCGCCGGACGGCGCGGGGACGGGTGCCACTCGGACGGGTCCGGTCGGGGGGCGGGGGGAGGGCGTTGTGACTACGGTGCGGTGCGAGGGGGTCACCGATCGAGAGGCGAGTGCGTTTCATGGCCGGCAAGTTCGAGCTGTACACCGACGAGACCGGGATGCACCGGTTCCGGCTCAAGGCGAGCAACGGGTCGATCGTCGTGACGGGCGACCCGCAGGAGAGCCGGGACGACTGCATCCGGAGCATCGAGTCGATCCGCAGGCTCGCGCCGTACGCGGAGCTCAAGGAGGCGGCCGCCGGATAGCGGACCCTCGTGCGCGGGTCGGCGGTGCAAATCGCCGACCCGCGTTCGTTTGTACGACAGATCCCTTTGGCCGAATACATGCCGGGCGCGGTCACAACACTGGCATGCGCGTCGTCATCGTCACCGAGTCGTTCCCGCCCGAGGTCAACGGAGTCGCCCACAGCGTGCTGCGGACGGCCGAGCACCTGGTCCGCCGGGGCCACCAACCCCTCGTCGTCACTCCCGCCCCCGCGCACGGCGCCGCGTGCCCGCCGCACACGTTCGGCACCGGCACCGACGCGGCGGAGCTGCCGGTGGTGCGGATCCCCTCCGTGCCGCTGCCCGGCTACCCGCAGGTGCGGGTGGCGCTGCCGAGCCGCCGGCTGACCGCCGCGATCGCGGCGCACCGGCCGGACATCGCGCACCTGGCCAGCCCGTTCGTCCTCGGGGCGCGCGGGGCGCAGGTCGCGGCGCGGCTCGGGGTGCCCGCGATCGCCGTCTACCAGACCGACCTCGCCGGGTACGCGCACGCCTACCGGGCAGGGCGCGGGCTCGGGGAGGCCGCCGCCTGGCACCGCATCCGGACCGTCCACCGCGCCGCCGCCCGGACGCTGGCGCCGTCCACGCCCGCCGTCCAGGACCTCACCGCGCACGGGGTGCCCCGGGTGCAATTGTGGCCGCGCGGGGTGGACTCGGTGCGGTTCCACCCCCGCCACCGCGACGAGGCCCTGCACCGGGCGCTGGCACCGGGCGGGGAGGTGCTGGTCGGGTACGTGGGGCGGCTCGCACCCGAGAAGCGGGTCGACCTGCTGGCCGCCGCGTCGGCACTGCCCGGGGTCCGGGTGGTGGTGATCGGGGACGGTCCGTCCGCGCCCGGCCTGAAGGCCTCGATGCCCGGCGCGGTGTTCCTCGGCCGGCGCACCGGCGAGGAACTGGCGCGGTGTTTCGCCACGCTGGACGTGTTCGTCCACACCGGCCCGCTGGAGACCTTCTGCCAGACCATCCAGGAGGCCATGGCGAGCGGAGTCCCGGTCGTCGGACCGGCCGCGGGCGGCCCGCTGGACCTCGTCGCCCACCACCGGACCGGCCTGCTCGTGCCGCCCCGGGACGGCGCGGCCGTCGCCCGCGCGGTGGCCGCACTGGCCGCCGACCCCGAGCTGCGGGCCGCGTACGGGCGGGCCGGGCGCGCCGACGTGACCGCCCGCACGTGGGAGTCGGTCGGGGACCTCCTGCTACGGCACTACGCGGAGGTGCTCGCGGAGCACCGCGGGGTCACGGTCCCCTCGCCCGCCGTTGCGCCGCTGGTGGACCTGCCGCAGGCCGGGACGGCCGCCATCACCGAGGAGCTGCCGGCATGAACGGGGCCGGCATGAACGGGACGTCGTACGGGAGCGCCGACGGGCCGCTGCGGATCGTGCGGCTCGCGAACTTCGTCACCCCGGTCTCGGGCGGGTTGCGGACCGCGCTGCGGCACCTCGGCGCCGGGTACCTCGCGGCCGGGCACCGGCCGGTGCTCGTCGTGCCCGGCGAGCGGCGCTCCGAGGAGGAGACCGAGCAGGGCCTCGTCATCACGCTGCCCGGGCCGGTGCTGCCGGGTAGCGGCGGCTACCGCCTGCTCACCGACCGCCGGGCGGTGGCCGCCGAGCTCACCCGGCTCTCGCCCGACCGGCTGGAGGTCTCCGACCGCACCACCCTGCGCTGGACCGGCGCCTGGGCCCGGCGGCACGGCGTCCGCTCGGTGATGGTGTCCCACGAGAGCGCCGCCGGGGTGCTCGGCACGTGGGGCGTGCCCGGTCCGGTCGCCGCCCTGGCAGCCGACCGGCTCAACGCGGCGACGGCGCGCGCGTACGACACCGTCGTCTGCACGACCGGCTGGGCGGCCGCCGAGTTCCGGCGCCTCGGCGTACCCAACCTCGCGCGCGCCCCGCTCGGCGTGGACCTGGACACCATGCGCCCCCTCCCGGCGCCCGCGCGGGCGCATGAGCGGGCCCGGTACGCCGACCCGGACGAGGCGCTGCTGGTCCTGTGCTCGCGGCTCTCGCAGGAGAAGCGGCCCGAGCGCGCGATCGAGGCGCTCGCCGAGCTGCGGGCGCGACGGGTGCCGACGGTGCTGGTCGTCGCGGGCGCCGGTCCGCTGCGGGAGCGGCTCGCCGCCCGCGCCGACCGGCTGCGGCTGCCGGTGCGCTTCCTCGGGCACGTGAGCAGCCGGGAGGCGCTGGCCCGGCTGCTGGGCTGCGCGGACGCCGTGCTCGCTCCCGGACCGGTCGAGACCTTCGGGCTGGCCGCCATGGAGGCGCTCGCGTGCGGGACGCCGGTGGTGGCCAGCCGATCCTCGGCGCTGCCGGGGCTGGTGGGTCTCGCGGGTGTCGCCGCCGCCGACACCGGCGAGGGGTTCGCGGCGGCGGTGGGGCGGGTGCTGGCGCGGCCGGAGGACGCCCGGCGGGCGGCCGCACGGGCGCAGGCGGAGCGGTACGCGTGGCCGGCGGCGGTGGCCGCGTTCCTGGCGGCGCACGGTGCCGTCGCGGCCCACGCCGTCACGGGAGAGGAGGTCCGCGATGAGCGTGCTCGACACGGCGCGTGAGTGGACGGCGGACGAACGGCGGCCGGCGGGCGAGCCGGTGCGGTTCGTCGCGCTCGGCGACTCGCTCACCGAGGGCGTCGGCGATCCCGTCGGGGACGGCTGGCGCGGCTGGGCCGCCGTCCTGGCCAGGTCGCTGGCGCCGGAGGGGACGGCCGTCGAGTTCACGAACCTCGCCCGGAGTGGCGCCCTCACGGTCGATCTGATGGCACGTCAACTCCCGGCGGCGCTCGAGCGGAGGCCGGAGCTGGCCGCGGTGGTGGTCGGCGGGAACGACACCCTGCGCGCCGGGTTCGACATCCGCCGCACCACCCTGGAACTGGACGCCACCCTCGGCGAACTGTCCGGCCACGGCGCCCGGTTGCTCACCGCCTGCCTCCCGGACCCCGGCACGCTCCTGCGCCTGCCGGCGCCGCTCGCCCGGCCGCTGGCCCGGCGGATGCGGGCGGTCAACACCGTCGTGCACGCCCTCACCGCGCGCCACCGCGCCGTGCACCTGCACCTCGCCGACCTGCCCTGGTGCGAGGAGCGGCGGCTGCTCAGCGTCGACCGCCTGCACCCCAGCGCCGAGGGGCACCGGCTGATCGCCCGCCGCTTCCACGAGCTGCTGGCCGCCGACGGCCGCGACCTCGGGCCCGTTCCGCGCGGCGAACCCGTCGAACGTCCGCCCGGCCGGGCCGCCGACGTGTGGTGGATGGCCACCCAGGGCACCCGCTGGGTGGCCGCCCGCAGCACCGACCTCCTCCCGGGGCTGCTGGCCCTCGCGGCGACCGAGGGTCTCGCCCGCCTGCGCGGCGCGACCGGCCGCCACGACGAACAGATGGCCAGGGCGGCGGCCCAGGCCCTGGCCGCCCTGGGGTGAGGGCGGCTCCCGGGGCGCGTCCCGGGGGCGCTTCCCCGGCCGCTTCCCAAGGCCCCGGGCGGTCACTGACGGGTGATCACCGGTGACGCACGCGTGGAACCGGGCAGGTATCCGGCGGTGTCGTCCGGAGGGACGTGATCACAGGGCCGAGGCGGAGGGAGTGCCGAGTGGAGGCGTCATCGAGCGTGGAGGCGTCGTCGTCGAGCGGGCGGGAGTTGCTGGCGGCGGCGGGGGTGCTGTTCCCCGACGAGCAGGGACGGGTGCTGGTGGTGCGGCTGCCGTACGACCGCAGGCACCCGGTGGCGATCCCCGGCGGCGGCTGGGAGCCGACGGACCTCTCCCCGAGGGAGACCGCCCTGCGCGAGATCGGCGAGGAGCTGGGGTTCACGCCCCGGCTCGGGCCGCTGGCCTGCGTCGACTGGACCCTCGACGACCACCGGCCGCCGATCGCCGCCCACCTGTACTGGGCGGAGCCGATCGGCGCGGAGCAGGCGGCGGCGATCCGAGCCGACGCGGCGGAGGTCGGCGGCTGGGTGTGGCTGTCGCCGGAGGCGGCGGGACACGCGCTGCCGCCCCGGCTCTCGCGCCGGGTGACGGCCTGCCTGCGGGCGCCGCGCACCGCCGGTCCGCTGGAGCTGGAGGACAGTCGGCCGGCCGGGCACACGCTCGAGCACCTCCCGGCCGCACCGCCGGTGCCCGAGTACACCGGCGCGGCCGGGATCCCGGAGCTCCAGGGCCGCGGGGCGCCGGACCCGGCGCCGCCGCTGGACCGGGAGGCCTACATCGCCTCCCGCCCCCGGATCCGGGCCAAGGCGCGCACGGTGTTCACCGACGACGCCGGGCGCGTGCTGCTCGTCCGGCTGAAGCCGTGGGACGGGCCGCGCGGCCGGGTGCCGTACTGGACCCTCCCGGGCGGCGGCATCGAGGCGGACCGCGAGCTGCCCCGGGCGGCGGCCAGGCGGGAGGTCCGCGAGGAGCTGGGGTGGGAGGTCGAGCCGGGGCGGCTGCTCGTCCTGGACTGGCTGCCGTCCTCCGCCGCCGATCCGGCGCGCGACCGGGACGCCGCCGTCCTCGTGTACGTCTACGACGGCGGCGTGGTCACCGACCGGATGCTCACCACGATCGCCCTCCCCGAGGACGAGCTGGTGGATTGGCGCCTGTGCGAGCCGGCCGAGGCCCGGGCCCTGCTGTCGGCGCCCTCGTGGGGCCGGACGGCCGCCGCCCTGGCCGCCCGGGAACGCAGCGGCGGCCCGCTCGAACTGGTGGACGGGCGGCCGGTGGGATAGCAGTGGAACGGTGCCGTGATCCACACTGGGAGGCATGCAGAACGTGATCGGGGAGGTGCTGGCCGGGCGCCGGGTGGCGTCGGTCAGCGGCGGTGGCCGGCTGGACCTCACGCTGGACGGACCGGTGACCGTGCGGGTGGCGCACGAGTTCCGGTTCGCGGCGCCGTCCTTCGCCACGCCCGCCGAAGTGGAGCACTTCTTCCCGGCCCTGACGGTCCGCCCGACGGCGACGCTGCTCGCACTCGTCGGCCGGACCGTCGGCTCGGCCCGGGTCACCATGGCCGGCGGCCTGGAGCTGGACTTCACCGGCGGCGGCGCACTGTCCGTGCCCCCGCACGCGGTGCTGGCGCCGTGGAGCGTGGTGACTCCGGAGGGCGAGCTGTGCGCCGGGCTGCCGGGCGGCGAGGTCAGCTGGACGGGCGAGGCGGGTCAGGCGGGCGGGACTGGTCCGGCCGGCGGGCCGCGGGCTAGGCGGTAAGGCCGGCGGGCCGGGGCCGGCGGGCGGGAGATCCGCCGGTCCCGGTGCCCCGGACGTCCGGTCAGACCTCCATGTCCGCCTCGATCTTGACGAGCTGGTGGCGGGCCATCGCCAGGTTGGCGCGGTTCTTGTCCAGCGCGAGGTAGAGGAACAGGCCCTTGCCGGTGCGGCCGGTGAGCGGGCGGATCAGGTGGTACTGGGTGCTGAGGGTGATCAGGATGTCCTCGATGCCGTCCTGGAGGCCCAGCATGTCCATGGTGCGCATCTTGGCGCGGACCACGTCGGTGTTCCCGGCGGCGGCCACGTTGAGGTCCAGCCCGCCGGGGCCGTCGAGGGTGGCGAGCGCCATGCCGCTGTTGTAGTCGACGAGCGCGGCGCCGATGGCGCCCTCGATGACGGTCATGGCCTGCTTGAGGGCGCCGGCTGCGTCGGTCATGTCGTGACTCCGTTTCGGTGGATCCGGTGATGGATCGGGTACTTGATCGGGTTGTGGATCGGTACGGTCCGGCCCGGTCGGGCGGGTCTGTGGTGTCGGTGGGCGGTTCGGGTGGCGGACGGCCGGTCAGCCGGCCTCGCGCGGGTCCTTGGGCACCAGGGCGTCGGTGAGCAGCCCGGCGATCCGCCGGGCCGAGCGGCGGGCCTCCAGGTGCAGGCGGCCGACGTTGACGTCCGGGTGGGCCAGCAGCGTCAGCACGCAGCTGCCGCCGGCCGCGTAGGTGGCGACGTAGCCGTGTTCGCCGCGCACCAGGGACTCCCGGAACTCGCCCTGGCCCGTCGTGTCGGCGAGCCGCTGGGCGAGGGACAGGGAGGCCGCAGTCATCGCGGCCAGGCCGGACGGCTCGGTCCCGTGGGTGTCGTGGGCGACCAGCAGGCCGTCCACGCTGGCCACCAGACCACCGGCGAGGTGCGGGATGCGGTGCTTGACGGCACGGAGCTCGGCGAGCAGCTCGGTCTCCAAGGCGATCAGTTGTCTCCTTCCGACACGCTGCTTGAGCGCCCGCCTCATGGCCGGTACGGCGGGGTCGCGGGCGGAGAGTGGCTCAAAGTCGGGCCTCCAGGAGGGTCAGGACCCGGGTCAGCAGCGCGACGTCCGGATCGGGCACGGTCAGCGGATGGGCCGCCGCCGGGATCGGCTGGCGGTCGGAACGGGGGGCGGCGCCGGGTGCCGGGGCTCCGTGCCCCGGAGCCCCGGCAGCGTGGGCGCCGAACGGGCGGGGCCCGGGTGCGACGGCTCCGGGCACCCCGGCACTGGTGAGGGTGGCGCCGGGGACGCGGCGGTGCAGGCCGGGGGAGCGCGGGATTTCGGAGACGGGTATGGGTACGGGTGCCGGCGCTGAGGCTTGCCCTGGCGCTGGCGGCGGCTGCGCGGGGACGGCGGTCGGTGCCTGCGCGGCGACGGCAGCCGGTCCGGGGACGGAGACCGGCCCCGGCACGACCGCCGGAGCGGGGTCGAGCAGCCCGGCCGCGGCCAGCCGGCGGACGTCCGCCGTCACGCCGAACCCTGACCGACCGAGCAGCCGGGCCAGTTCGGCGGGGGTTCTTCGGCCGTCCGCGTGGTCGAGCAGTTCCCGCCGGCGCCGGCCGGGCGGTCGGCGGGACGGCCGCCGGGTGGCCTCGGCCGGGCGGACCGGCGCGGTGTCGAGCTGTGCCCAGGGCCAGATGCCGTCCAGCAGGCGCCGGCGGCGCTCGGACTCCCGGCAGACCCGTGCCGCGTCGACCGCCGAGACCGGACCGAGCCAGTGCCGGGCGCCGGTCTCGAAGCGCCAGAGGCCGCCGCCGGTGTCGGCGAGGACGAAGAAGGCCGCGTCGAACAGCGTTTCCAGGTGGCCGAGTTCGAGCTCGCCGCGGGTGATCCGGCCCCGTTCGACCAGCGCCGCCGCGACCCGGGCCTGCGGGCCGTGGACCTCGACGAGTTCGCGCCACTCCCCCGGCGCGAGCCGGCCGCAGCCGGTGAGGAGGTCACCCAGGTCGGGGGCGCGGTCGGACTCGGCGTGGGTCACCAGGCCGTCGGTGAGATAGACGCTGCCGAGCGGGCCGCGCAGGGCGCCGGTGGCCTCGCGGGCGGCGAGCAGGTCGACCGCCTCCCCCGGCGTCCGCGGAACCGCCGGGGGCAGCACGGCCGTCGGGGCCGCGTGCGCGCTCACCCGAGCACCAGTTCCTCGGCGAGCGCCTGGAGGCGGTAGCGGGCACCGGCGAGGTTGCCCTCCTCGCGGTCCAGCCACAGGTGCAGGACGAGCCTGCTGTCGAAAACGGTGTCGATGAAGCAGATCAGGTGGTAACTGCGGCCCGCAGTGACGATGATGTCCTGCAGCGGTGCCCGGCGGTCCTCCGACGCGGTGAAGGTCTGGCTCTCAACGGCCGCCCGTACCAGGTCGGTTGTCTCGGCCGCCGTGGTCTCGTGCTCGCCGGCCGGGCTCTCGCCCAGGCTGCCGAGCGCGAGTCCGCTGCTCCAGTCGACCAGGCTCGCGGAACGCGCGCCGGTGATCGCCATCGCTCCGGAGAGGCATTCGTCGATACCCGGCACACCGGCTCCTTCGTGGGGGGGTCGTCCATCGCACGGGGGAATGCTGCGCGGCCGGGCGCGCAGCGCGGCGCCGACCGGACCGCCACGACGAGTGGCGGGTTCGACACGGAAGGCTACTGCCGGATTCCGTATGACGAACATTCCAATGGCATATTCACACCAGTAGCAGTGAGTTCCGGCCATGCCGTGACGGACCATCGACTCTGCGTCGCCATCGAAACCCGCTGGCCGGGGCGGTGTCGCCATCCACCGCTCGTCGGCCACCTGGAACGGGACCTTGGCCGATAGTCGGCCGCGCCGGAGGGTTTCGGCCGGCGAATGCGATAAAGGAACCGGACGGCCGGAACGGGGGGGTGGACGCGGAGAGACGCCGGCGGGAACGGCCGCGGCAGCGGGCGCCCGGCCGGGCGCGGGCGAAAGAGCCCCGGGACAAGACCAGCACGAGTCAGGGACGAGTCCGGAAACGGCGAAGGGGCCCGTTCCGCTGGACGGAACGAGCCCCTTCGGGTGGAGCGCCAGGCCCGGGTCGCACGGACTCTCCCCACTGAAAGTGGGACGTGCTCTGGTAGCACCGCTGACGCATGTCCGGGAGGTCGTTCCCTCCCGACGAGAAGAACAGTAGCAGGTCAGCGCACCTGTTCAGAAATCGCGTCAGGGGTGCCCGAGGCCCCGGCGGGCAGCCCGGCCGCCTCTGCGAGCAGCCGGTAGGACTCCGTCATGGTGGCCCGGTCGTAGGTGCTCGTGGTGACCAGGAACTCGTCGGCGCCCGCGCGGGCCACCAGCGCGGCCACCTCGGCGGCGGCCCGCGCCGGGGTGCCGGCGATGTGACCCGCGAGCGACTGCTCGTACGCGGCCCGCTCGCGCGCCGTCATCGGCCGGGCGAGGACCTCGGCGGCCGGGACGAGCGGCGGGAACTCGCCGTGCGTCCGGGAGTACGCGCCCGACCAGGCCTCGGGGACGAGCAACTCGCGCGCCCGCTCCTCGGTGTCGGCCACCGCGACGGTGCCGGAGACCACCACGTACGGTTCGGTGGCGTGCGCGGAGGGACGGAAGCGCGTGCGGTAGCGGTCGATGGCCTCCAGCATCCGCTCCTCCCCGCGCGGGGCGGCGATCACCAGCGGCAGCCCGGCCTCGGCCGCCAGGTCGGCACCCGCACCCGTGGCGAGGACGAACGGCGGCACCCGCAGGCCCTCGGCCGGGCGGGCGTGGACGCCGCGGTGAGCCTGCTGCGTGCCGTCGAACCAGCCGAGCAGCTCGGCCAGCTGCGCCCCGAAGTCGTCGGCGGCGTCCTTCTCGCGCCCCAGCGCCCGCCGGACACCGTCGGTGAAGCCCACCGACCTCCCGAGGCCCATGTCGATCCGGCCGGGGAAGAGCGAGGCCAGCACGCCGAACTGCTCCGCCACCACGATCGGCTGGTGGTTGGGCAACATCACGCCGCCCGTCCCGACCCGGATCCGGGACGTGGCCGCCGCCACCGCCGCCGCGAGCACCGTCGGCGCCGAGCCGGCCACCCCCGGCACGCCGTGGTGCTCCGAGACCCAGAACCGGTGGTAGCCGAAGGACTCCGCCCGCCGGGCGAACTCGACCGTGCTCCGCAGGGCCTGCGCCGGCTCCTCCCCTCGCCTGGTACGGGAGCGGTCCAGCACGGAGAGTCGGAACGCGGGTTGTGCAGTGGTCACGTGCGGGGACAACGCGGGCGCACCGCTCAGGTATTTCCCGGCCACCTACCGGTCGGGTATTCGCCGTGTCCGCCGCCCCCAGGGCTTGTGGACGGACAGCACCACCATGAACAGGTAGAGCGCCAGCGCCACGGACGGGACGATCACCACGTTGTACCGGACGAAGCCGAGGTCCGCCCCGGAGACCGGCCCGACCGGGTGCGCGGCCGCCGCCCGCACCGCGTCGTGCAGGCGGTCCGGGAGCGCGAACACCGACGCGCCCAGCGCCGCGAGCGTGAGCCAGAACTTCGTGCTCACCCAGTAGTGGCGGAACAGCCCCCAGCTCGTGCCCAGCCCCAGCACCACCCCGCTGCCGAACGTCAGCAGGCTCAGCGGCAGGACCAGGACGTCCCCGAGCAGTCCCATCGCCCGGTAGGCCGCGCGCAGCCGGTCGGCGTCGTGCGTCGCGAGCGCCGCGGCGGCGAGGGTGAGCAGGCAGAGCATCAGCGCCAGCCAGCCCACCGACGCCACCAGGTGCACGACCACCAGCCACTTCCGGGCGACCGGGGACAGCCGCCGCGACGACCCCGGCGACGACCGGGCCGGCGCGCGGCCCGAGGACCGACCCGGGGTGGCCGGGCCGGCCACCCCGGACGGCGGCGAGGACTCCGGGAGCGAGCGCATCCGTACCTCCTTCGATAGAGGCCCATCAGACCGCGCTCAGCCTCCCCCGCCCTCCCCTCATCCGACATCTGCCGACGGGAGTAACTCCGACTACTCCCGGCCGAGTACGCCGGACGACACGAGCAGCAGGAGCCCGCCTCACCCCGTCACGGTGAAGTCGTGGGCAGCGCCGAGCCGTTGGAGCGAGTCGTGCCCGGGGATGCCGTCCGCGGCGGCGTCGGAGTACCCGCAGCGGCGCTGCCACCCGGCGTAGGCGGTGACCGTCAGACTGCCGAACGAGCCGTCGACCCACCGCTGTTCGAGCAGCCCCTCGTCCGCCAGCGCCTGCTCGACGATCGCGACCTCGGCGCCGTGCGTCCGGTGCCCCTGCTCGGCGCCCGGGTCGGTGCCGGCCGCCTCGACGACGTGGGCGAGCGAGACGGTGCGCGGGCCGGGCAGGTAGCCGAGCAGGCGCAGCAGCGAGGCCGGGCCGGGGACGCCGTCCGCCGCCGGGCCCGTGTAGCCCAGGCTCCGCTGGTAGTCGGCGTAGTTGAGGGTGTCGGCGTCGGTCCAGTCCGGGCCGGGGCCGGACCGGTAGTGGCCGCCGGAGCCCCGGGCGACGAGCGCCCGGCCGACGACGGTGACCTGGTAGCCGTGGGCGCCGTAGCCGTAGCGGAGGCCGTTGACGGTGACCTGGTAGCGGGCCGGGACGGGTTCGGCGGGCGGGGTGGGCCCGCCCGGCGGTGGGGGCGGGAGGGACGGGCCGCCGGTGAAGTCCGGCCAGGAGCCGGGGTCGGTGTGGTCGTTGTCGGGGACGTGGGCGTGGGCGTACCAGCCGCCGCGGGTCTCCCACACGTGCTCGTCGCGGTGGCCGGCGAAGTCGGTGGGCCGGCCCATCGGCCAGACGTCGGGCACGCCCCACGAGGCGATCCAGGCGTGCAGGAGGCCCCAGCCGGCGCACGGGGTGTCGACGAGGCGCGGGTAGACCGTGCCCCCGTGGCGGCAGTAGGGGAAGAAGACCGCCTCGATCTGGATGACGACCCGGCCCGCGCGGTTGGTGCGGGTCGGGATCCCGGGCGGGCTGAGGAGGCTCTTGGAGCGGGAGTCGGCGGGGAACAGCTGGGCCGTCCGGCCGCTGAACGGGTCCCAGATGATGTGCGGCGCGTCGCCGGCGCCGCTGGTGGTGAAGTAGGTGACGAGGTCGTCGAACGTGCACCAGTCCTGCGGGGCGGCGGCGCTGGCGTCGCGGTCCCAGGTGATGTGCGCGATGGCCTTCGGCGGGTACTGCTGGTCGGTGGGGGCGTGATCGCCGAGGTCGTGGACCTCGGCGCCGGGCAGCCACAGCTCGGGCATGGCGTGTCCTCCGGACGGAACGTGAGGGAGTACGGAGTGACGGGGCACGGACATCGTTGCCGTTATCGGCAGGTCCAAGCCTCCGGATGACCCGGACGCGGAACGGATCCCCGCCGAGCCCTCCGGGCCCGCCCGCCCGTTCGGATAGTCGGCGGGCAATCGCATTTCCGTACGGACCACACACCCCCTGCGGCGCACGCCACACCCACCGCGAGGTCGTCGTCCCGGCCTCGTACGGCGGGCGGGCCGTCCGCGTGTCGATGCCCGTCGGGTGACGCTCAGACGGGCGCGACCGCCCCCGCGCGGGCGCAGCCGCCGGCGAACTCCGCGGGCGCCGCGCCGACGAGCTCGGTGAAGCGCTCGCGCAGGACGCCCGGCGTGGCGCAGCCGACCGCTGCCCACACCCCGGCGGGGTCGCCGCCGCCCACCAGGAGCGCGACGGCCCGCTCGACGCGGCGCGCCGTCAGGTACCCGTACGGCGAGGCACCGTACGCGAGCCGGAACTCGCGGCCGAGCTGCCCGGCAGGCATCCGGGCGGCACGGGCGAGCGCCCCGACGTCCAGCGGGCGCGCGTACTCGCGGTCGATCCGGTCGCGCACGCGGCGCAGCCGCGCGAAGTCGCTCAGGCGCTGCGCCGCGATGCGGGCGCGCGCCCATCCGGGGTGGCACATGGAAGAACCCCCTTCGCCGGCGGCGTCGGTGCGTGCGCCGGCTCTCGTCTGTGGCCTCGGGCGGCCGGGGCCGGCGCCGGGCGGGCCGGCGCCGGGCCCGGGTTCAGCGGAGTTCCTGGATGCGGACGAGGTTGCCCGCCGGGTCGCGGAAGGCGCAGTCGCGGACGCCGTAGGGCTGGTTCGTCGGCTCCTGCACGACCTCGGTGTCGCCGGCCTGCACCTTCTCGAAGGTGGCGTCGAGGTCCCGGGTGGCCAGCAGGATCCAGCCGTACGTGCCCTTGGCCATCATCTCGTTGACGGTGCGGCGCTCGTCCTCGGTGACGTTGGGGTCGGCGGCCGGCGGCGCCAGCAGGATGGAGGTGCCGGCGCCGCCGGGCGGCCCCACGGTGATCCAGCGCATCGTGCCCTGGCCGACGTCGCTGCGGACCTCGAAGCCGAGGACGTCGCGGTAGAAGGCCACGGACGCGTCCGGGTCGACGTGCGGGAGGACGGTGGTGTGAATCGTGAGGTCCATGCCGACGATGCTAGGGGCGGCCGGTGGACCGCGCTTCTCGATTCCTGACCGGTTCCCGACCCGCTCCCGACCGGTTGGGGCCCGGGCCGCCGGGGTACGTCCCGGGCGCGTCCGAAACCCGTCGCGGTTCCGTCCCCGTTCTCGTCGACCGGGGCCCCGAACCGCCCGGCTTCCGGGATGGTGGTGTCAACGACTCGTGCGCTGGGGGGAGTTGTCATGGGGGACGGCCAGGAACTGGTGACCGCGACCGTGGACGCGCTGGTCCGGGCGCCCGGCTCGGCGGTGGCGCAGCTCGTGCGCACGCGGCTGCGGGCGGTGCCCGGCGGCGGGGCCGCGGAGGCCGCCGCCGGCGCTGATCCGGCGGACCCGCGGGCGCGGGCCGCGCTCACCGCCGCCGTCGGCCGGCTGCTCGCCGAGGACCCGGCCTTCGCCCGCTACCTGCTCTCGACGGAGCTGGGCCCGCCCGCGAACCCATCGACGGTCCGGCTCCGGACGAAGCCCGCGGATCCGCCGACCGTCCACCTCCAGGCGAGACCCGGCGACGCCGGGACGGTGCAGCTCCGGCTGAAGCCCGTGTCCGGACGGCGCGCCACCGGCGGGATCCTGGTGACGCTCGCCCTCGTGGTGGTCGCGTCCCTCGTCGCCCTCGGGATCAACCTCGGCAACCGGCCGCTCCTCCAGCCCGGCGTCCACGGCATCGACCACGCCGCGACGGCGCTGCGCGACCCGGCGCAGGCGCAGGGCGTCCTGCCCGGCCCGGCCGCGATGCCGGGCGGCTGGCGGGTCGAGACCGCGCCGCAGTCCGGGACGAGCTCGGGCGACGGCGTCCCGTGCTTCGTCCGGGACGCCTGCGACCAGCAACTCGCCTACGCCACCGTGACGTTCCGTGCCGGCCCGCGACACAGCGCGAAGTTCGTCGTGGTCACGTTCGCCTCCGCCGCGACGGCCGGGCGGGCCTTCGACGCGATGCTGACGCAGGTGGGCGGCGCCGACGCGGCAGCGGCCGTGCCCCTCCCGTCGATCGGTGACCAGAGCGCCGCCAGGTCGCACGGAGCCGAGGGCATGGAGGCCTTGGTCCGGGTCGGCACGACGCTCCTGTCCATCAGCGACTCCGGCGCGGACGCGGACGCGGCCGACGCGCCCGCCCTCACCGCCTTCGCCCGCCTCCTCGCCGCCCGCGCCCAGCAGGCGCAGGACGGCCGGACGCCCGACGCCACCGTCCCCGGCTCCAAGGGCTGACGCCCGCACGGTGTCGTTTCACCGCTTCGGGAAGCCGAAGACGTACCCGTTGTCCCGCAGTCACGGCAGGAGCCGCTCCAGCGCCTCCCCCGTCTGCGCCCGGTTCCCACCCCCGCCGTCACCGCGCGCAGCACGGCGGTGCTCCGGGGGCCGGGGTTCGTCGTGATGGCGCACGGTGCTGCTCCTCGTCAAGGGGTGGACGACCACCACCCTCGGCCGCGCGCTTGCGGGCCCCGTGAGCCGCGTATGACCGTTTCGCAACAACGTGCGACAGGTTTCGCAACAACTGGCCGCCCACCCCGCGCCGTGGTCCGGAGCACGCCTGACCAGCGCCGATACTGGCAGACATGCCACGAGTACTACTGATCGAGGACGACGCGTCGGTGCGCGACGCGCTCGCGCTCGGCCTGCGCCGCCAGGGCCACGCCGTGCGCACCGCCGCGTCCGGCGAGGAAGGGCTGGCCGAGGCCCACCGGGAGCCGCCCGAGATCGTGGTGCTCGACCTGATGCTGCCCGGCATCGACGGCCTGGAGGTGTGCCGCCGCCTGCGCGCGGACGGCCCCACCCCGGTGATCATGCTGACCGCCCTCGGGGACGACGTCGACACCGTCCTCGGCCTGAAGGCCGGCGCGGACGACTACGTCGTCAAGCCCACCCAGTCCCGCGTCCTGGACGCCCGGATCCGCGCCGTGCTGCGCCGCGCCGGCGGCCCCGGCCCCGAGCCCGTCCGCGAGACCCTCGGCGACCTCGTCCTCGACCGCGCCGCGCTCACCGTCACCAGGCACGGCGTCCCCCTGCTCCTCGCCCCCAACGACCTGCGCCTGCTGCTGGAGCTCGCCGCCGCGCCCGGGCGCGCGTTCAGCCGCGAGCAGCTCCTGGAGTCAGTGTGGGGCCTCGGCCGCCAGGACGACATCCGGCTCGTCGACGCCGGGGTGAACCGGCTGCGCGCCAAGATCGAGGACAGCCCCGCCGCACCCCGCTACGTCCAGACCGTCCGCGGTTTCGGCTACCGCTTCGGACCGCTGTGAGCGTAGGACGCCGGAACCCGCCGGCCGACACCCCCTCCGGCAGAACCGCCGCCGGCAGAACCGCCGCCGGAAAGCCCACATCCGGACAGCCCCGGACCGACCAGCCCCAGGCCGAGCAGCCCGCCGCCGCGCGGCCGCCCCGGCCCGGACGGCACCGCCTGCTGCGCCTGCGCCGCGCCGTCGCCAGGCTGCGCCCCCGCATGCTCGCCGCGTTCCTCGCCGTCGCCGCCATCAGCGCGCTCGCCACCGCCGCCCTCACCTACCGGGCCGCGACCAACTCCACCCTCGACCTCACCCAGGACACCACCCTCGACGAGCTGCGCCGGCGCATCGACGTCCTCTCGCCCGCCCTGCCCTTCCCGCCGACCCAGGCCGAACTCGACCGCCTGGCCGGGCAGTTGTCGGGCACCAACGGCTTCCGCGACTGGCGCGTCCTGGCCTCCTACGGGACGATCCACTCCGAGTGGACCCAGCCCGTCGCCGTCCCGCCCTCCCTCCAGGCCACCGTCGGCTCCGGCCGCGCCGCCTTCCAGCGCTTCGCCGCCGACGGCCACCCGTGGCTCGCCGCCGGGGTGCCCGTCACCTACGCCCCTTCCGGCACGACCACCGGCGTCCCCGCCAAGGCCCCCGCCGGCTCCGGCACCCCCTCCGGCCTCACCGTCTACGCGATCCTCCCGCTCGACCGCGAACAGGGCGCCGCCAACGAGATCCTCGCCGGGGCCGCCGGGGCCGGCGTGTTCGCCGCCGTCCTCGCCGCCGGACTCGCCCTGTTCGCCGCCCGGCAGGTGCTGCGCCCGGTCCGGGCCCTGGGCGACGCCGCCCGCGCCCTCGCCCAGGGCCGGCTCGACACCCGGCTCACCGTCACCGGCCACGACGAACTCGCCCAGCTCTCTAAGACGTTCAACCACACCGCGCGCACCCTCCAGGGCACCATCGAGGAACTGCGCGCCATCGAGAGCCAGGGCCGGCGCTTCGCCGCCGACGTCTCCCACGAACTGCGCACCCCGCTCGCCGCCATGCTCGCCGTCACCGACATCCTCGACGAGGACGCCGAACAGCTCCCGCCCGACACCGGCACCGCGCTGCGCATGATCAGCAACGAGACCCAGCGGCTCACCCGCCTCGTCAACGACCTCATCGAGATCTCCCGCCTCGACGCCGGCGCCGCCCCGCTGCGCACCGAGGACGTCGACGCGGCCTCGGCCGTGCGCGAGACCCTCGACCTGCGCGGCTGGTCCGAGCGGATCGAGACCGACCTGCCCGCCGCCCTGCCGGTGCGGCTCGACCCCCGCCGCTTCGACGTCATCGTCGCCAACCTCGCCGGCAACGCGCTGCGCCACGGCCGCCCGCCGGTGCGCCTGGGCCTGCGCGAGGCCGACGGCGAGCTCGTGCTCACCGTCACCGACCGCGGTCCGGGCATCCCGCCCGCCGAACTCCCGCACCTGTTCGACCGGTTCTACAAGGCCGACAAGTCCCGCGCCCGCTCCGAGGGCAGCGGGCTCGGCCTCGCCATCGCCCAGGAGAACGCGCGACTGCACGGCGGCATCATCGAGGCCGCCAACTCCCCGGCGGGCGGAGCGGTGTTCACGCTCGTCCTGCCCCTCGGCACCCCCTCGGAGGACCAGTGACGACCCCCCGCCGCCTGGCCGCCGCCACCGCCCTGCTCCTGCTCGCGTGCGGCTGCTCGATCCCGAGCACCGGACCGGTCCGCAGCGGGCTGCCCGCCACCGGCATCGAACCGGGCACCCGGCTCTACTTCCCCGGCCCGCAGGGCATCCGGCTCGCCATCCGGCCCGGCGGCCGGCGCGAGGACCTCCAGCAGACCCTCGACAGCCTGCTCACCGGCCCCGACCAGGCCGAGCGACGCACCGGCCTCTACAGCGACCTGCCCGCCACCGGCAAGGTCCAGGCCACCGCCACCCCCGGCGCCGTCACGCTGCGCCTGTCCTGGCCGACCGCCTCGCTCAGCACCACCGCGATCCAGCAGCTCGTCTGCACCACCGAGGACGCCCCCGCCATCGGGCCGACGCCCCACGTCTCCATCGTGAGCAGCGACGCCCCGAGCGCGATCCAGCAGCAGTGCGACCTCCACCGCAACGGCTGACCCTGCGCCCTGTTCCCGCCGCCCGGCAGCTCGCACGGCGGCAGCACGCATGGCGCACCCCGGCCCGGCGGGGCCGGACCTCCGCGACCGGATTCGAACAGCTCCACGCCGCCTTCCCCGCGGGCAGAGGGCACGAGCCCGAGGAGCGCCAGTCCTCCCTCCTGCACGACGACCAGGACGGCGTGCCAGTGAAGCGCGTCGGCGTGGACCTGGCCGAGGCACGGCGACGATCCCCCTTATTCGAGTGCATGTTCGAATAAGGGGCGTAGGCTGGAGCCATGCACGGCACCGTTCACCTCCAGCCCTCGCTGTTCGACGACCCCGGCGAGGACGTCCGCCTCGGGTCGCTGCGCGGTGTGCGGCGGGTGGTGCTCGGGGACGGGGCGTGGCTCGACGTGCTGCCCGGATGGCTGCGCGGGGCCGACCGGGTGTTCGAACAGCTGGCCGCCGAGGTGCCCTGGCGGGCGGAGCGCCGCGAGATGTACGAGCGCATGGTGGACGTCCCCCGGCTGCTCGCGTCCTATCCCGAGGGCGCCGAGGCCCCGCACCCGGTGCTGGCCGAGGCGCGCGAGGCGCTCAGCGCGCACTACGCCGAGGAGCTCGGCGAGCCGTTCCGGACCCTCGGCCTCTGCTACTACCGCGACGGCCGGGACAGCGTCGCCTGGCACGGCGACCGGATCGGGCGCGGGAACCACGAGGACACCATGGTCGCGATCCTGTCCGTCGGCGAGCCGCGCGCCCTGCTGCTGCGGCCCCGGTACGGCGGGGGCGCCGTCGTGCGGCACCGGGTCGGGCACGGGGACCTCGTCGTGATGGGCGGCTCCTGCCAGCGGACCTGGGAACACGCGATCCCGAAGACGGCCCGGCCGGTGGGCCCGCGGATCAGCGTCCAGTTCCGGCCGCGCGGCGTGGCCTGAACCCCGGTTGCCGCCGACGCACCGGGCGTGGACGCTGGCCGGAGGGAACACGCCCGAGCGCAGGAGGCGGCGGCATGCCGAAGGCGGGCAGGTACCGCGAGGGCGTCCCGTGCTGGGTGGCGCTCGCGGTGCCGGACGTCGAGCGGGCGCGGCGCTTCTACCGCGGGCTGTTCGGCTGGGACTTCGTGCCGACCGGCCCGGCCGAGGCGGTCGCCACGCTGTACGGCGCCCAGGTCGCGGCCGTCGGGCCGCCGTCCGAACCGCCCGCCTGGCTCACCTGCCTCGCCACCCCCGACGTCCGCCGCAGCGCCGCCGCCGTCCGCACCGCGGGCGGGCGGCTCCTGCGCGAGCCGTACGACGTGCCCGACCAGGGCCGGGCGGCGCTCGCCGCCGATCCGCAGGGCGCCCGCTTCGGGCTCTGGCAGGGCGGGCCGGTCCCGGGCGCGGGGCTGGTCAACGAGCCCGGCACGTTCACCTGGAACGAGCACCTCTCCCCCGACCCGGACACCGCCCGCGCGTTCTACCGGCAGGTGTTCGGCGTCACCCACGACCGCCCCCGCGGCGGCTACGCCGTGTTCCGCGCCCAGGGCCTCCCGGCCGGCGGCATCGGCCCGTCGCGGGGCGCGGGCGCCGCGTGGCTGACGTCGTTCGCGACGGCCGACGCCGACCGCGCCGCCGAGCGGGTCCGCACCCTCGGCGGCACCGTCCTCACCGGCCCGGAGCCGACGCCGTTCGGCCGGTCGGCGCTGGTCCGGGACGACGGCGGCGCGGAGTTCACCCTGATCGCCGTCCCGCCCGACGAGTCCGCGGAAGCGGCCTGAGAGGCCCCTCCTCAGTCCTTGACCGCTCCCGCGAGGCCGGACACCAGCTTGCGCTGCACCGCGATGAAGAACACCAGCACCGGCACCGTCATCAGCGTCGACGCCGCCATGATGGCGCCCCAGTCGTTCTCGTCCGGCTTGAAGAAGACCAGCAGGGCAGAGGGCAGGGTCTGGTTCCGGGTGGCGCTGATGATGAACGTCTTCGCGAACACGAAGTCGTTCCAGGCCGCGATGAACGAGAACACGCTCGTCGCCGCCAATCCCGGTGCCACCAGCGGCAGCAGGATCCGCCACAGGATGCGGGCCCGGCTCGCGCCGTCGATCTGCGCGGCCTCCTCGATGGACTCCGGCACGGCGGCGACGAAGCCGCGCACCATCCAGATCCCGAACGGCAGCGAGAACGCCACCTGCACCAGCACCAGCGACACGAGCGTGTTCAACCCGATCCCCGGGCCGTAGCGACCGGCGTCGCGGAACATGAAGAACAGCGGGATGGTCAGCGCCTCGACCGGGATCATCTGCGCGATCAGGAACATCACCATGACCGTCGTGCGGAACCGGAAGCGGAACCGCGTCACCGCGACCGCCGCCAGGAACACGACCACCGCCGACAGCACGAGGTCCGGCACCCGAATAGGTACCGGACCTCGTCCGACGATAGAGCGCCAGGCCCGGGTCGCACGGACTCTTCCTACTGAAAGTAGGACGTGCTCTGGTAGCACCACTGACGCCTGACGAGAGATCATCTCCCTCGCGACGAGAAGAACA
>NZ_JAQYXB010000681.1:0-213 GCF_036322405.1 Streptomyces sp. SP17BM10
ACGAGGCGCAGGTAGTGCTCGGTTTTCACGAGGCGCAGGAGGCTCTGGAGCCGCGGGAGGGGCTCAGGGCGGACGAGGCGCAGGTAGTGCTCGGTTTTCACGAGGCGCAGGAGGCTCTGGAGCCGCGGGAGGGGCTCAGGGCGGACGAGGCGCAGGTAGTGCTCGGTTTTCACGAGGCGCAGGAGGCTCTGGAGCCGCGGGAGGGGCTCAGGG
>NZ_JAQYXB010000682.1:0-438 GCF_036322405.1 Streptomyces sp. SP17BM10
CCCAGGCGGCCCCCCCGGCGCAGCTCACGCGGGGCTGTCTGCGCGGTCCTCCGGGCGGGGCGGGCTGGCTGCCCCCCGGCGGGGCCGCCGCCCCCCCCCCCCCCCCCACCCACCACAACAACCCGCAAAAAACCCAGAACCTGACGCGCCACCAACAACAAACACCCCCCCCAAAAACGGTAAGCGACCCACTACCCCAAACCCAAGAAAAAAAAACAACACAACACCAACAACAAACAACCCCCCCCAAACCCCACAAACCAAAAAAAGAACCACCACCCCCCCCCCCCGCCACCCCCCAGGCGGCCCCCCCGGCGCAGCTCACGCGGGGCTGTCTGCGCGGTCCTCCGGGCGGGGCGGGCTGGCTGCCCCCCGGCGGGGCCGCCGCCCCCCCCCCCCCCCCCACCCACCACAACAACCCGCAAAAAACCCAGAACC
>NZ_JAQYXB010000683.1:0-210 GCF_036322405.1 Streptomyces sp. SP17BM10
CCCCCCCAAAAAAAAAACCACCACCCCCCCCCCCAAAAAAAACACCCCCCCACCCAACAAAAAAAAACCCCCCCCCAAAAAAAAAACCACCACCCCCCCCCCCAAAAAAAACACCCCCCCACCCAACAAAAAAAAACCCCCCCCCAAAAAAAAAACCACCACCCCCCCCCCCAAAAAAAACACCCCCCCACCCAACAAAAAAAAACCCCC